>DASTOO010000453.1:0-13877 GCA_035762505.1 Candidatus Krumholzibacteriia bacterium | reverse complement strand
GGGCTCGTCCAGGATGTAGACGAATCCGCCCTCGGTATTGTCCGCCAGCTCGCGCGCAATCTTGATGCGTTGCGACTCGCCCCCCGAAAGCGTCGTGGACGGCTGCCCGAGGCGCAGGTACCCGAGCCCCACCTTCTGCAGCACGCGCAGGCGGCCCACCAGGCCGGGGTACGACGAGAAATGCACCATCGCCTGCTCCACCGTCAACTCGAGAACCTCGGCCAGGTTGAGACCGGAGCAGGTGATCTCGAGGGTCTCGCGGTTGAAGCGCTTGCCGTCGCACTCGCTGCAGCGCACGAACATGTCCGCCATGAAGTGCATCTCCACCCGCTCCCAGCCCATCCCCTGGCAGCGCGCGCAGCGCCCGCCCGCCACGTTGAAACTGAAGCGCCCCGACTTGTAGCCGCGCTTGACCGCCTTCTTCTGCGCGGCGAACACCTCGCGCACCTCGGCGAAGGCTTTCACGTATGTCACCGGGTTGGAGCGCGGCGTCTTACCGATCGGCGCCTGGTCCACCATGAGCACGCCGCGCACCCCGCCCGCCCCCTCGAGGGCGCGCCAGGCGCGCGCCGCTCCGTCCGCGCGGCCGCGCAGGGCGTCGTGCAGCACGTCGCACACCAGCGTGCTCTTGCCCGATCCCGAAACCCCCGTGACGCTGGTGAACGCGCCCAGCGGAAACGAGACGTCGACGTCCTTGAGATTGTGCTCGCTCACCCCGCGCAGCGTCACGAAGGTGTCCGGCCGGGACGCGGGCGCCACCGCCCTCGCCGGGGGTCCTTCGCGCAGGTAACGGAGCGTGCGGGACGCTTCGGCGGGCGCGTCCGCGGGTCCCTGGTACACGATGTGGCCGCCCGCTTCGCCCGCGCCCGGCCCGAGGTCGATCACGTGGTCGGCGCTGCGGATGATGTCGAGGTCGTGTTCGACCACCACCACCGTGTTGCCGCGCGAGCGCAGATCGGCGAGTACGCGCACCAGGCGGTCGGTGTCGCGCGGGTGCAGCCCGATGCTGGGCTCGTCCAGCACGTACAGGACATCGAGCAGGCTCGAGCCGAGCGAGTTCGCGAGCGAAATGCGCTGCGACTCGCCGCCCGACAGAGTGCGCGCCAGCCGGTCGAGCGTCAGGTAGTGCAGCCCCACCGCCAGCAGGAAGCCGAGACGCGATTCCAGCTCGATGAGCACGTCCCGCACCACCGTTCGTTCGCGCTCGGTGAGGTGGAGCCCGCGCACGAACGCGAGCGCGTCCCCCGGAGTCATCGCCGCGATATCGCGGACGGTGCGGCCCGCGAGCCGCACGAAGTATGCCTCCGGGCGCAGGCGCCCTCCCCCGCACGCGCGGCATTCGCGGAAGGCGAGGTAGCGCCGCGTAAAGAAGCGGGCGTACTTCTTGTAGGTCTTCTCGCGCATGTTCTCGAGGAACGGCAGCACCCCGGTGAACTCCCCGCTCCCCTCCATGACGGCGCGGCGCGAAGCCTGCGGGAGCCTCGCCCACGGCACGTCGAGCGGGATCTTCTTGCGGCGGCAGAAGCGGACGAGCTGGTCGTAGAAGTACTCGAACTTCTCGCTCCCCCACGGCTCGACGGCGTGCTGGCGCAGCGACTTCGACGGGTCGGGAACGATGAGGTGCTCGTCGAACTCCATGCGGTTGCCGAAACCGCGGCACTGCGGGCACGCGCCGAAGGGCGTGTTGAACGAGAAGAGAATGGGGCGCGGCTCCTCGAATTCGCGCCGGCAGGTGGTGCACACGAGGTGGCTCGTGAACTCCACCTTCTCCCCCGAGTCCTCGTCGAAACGCACGTGACCGTCGCACATGCGGTAGGCGGTATCGATCGCCTCCAGCAGGCGCGCGCGCCGGCCCTCTTCGATGGTCACCCGGTCGAGCACGAGGTCGAGCGTCGCCACCTTCCCGAGCCCCTTCGGCGCCGCATCCAGGCGCACCACCTCGCCGCGGATGAGGAAGCGCGTGAAGCCCTCGCGCACGAGCTCGTCGACATGCTTCGCGGCGCCGCCCTTCTCCACGCGGCGCGTCGCGATTACGTTGAAGGTCTTCCCCGCGTGGCGGTCGAGGAGCGCCTGCACGACTTCCTCGGACGTGTGGCGGCGCACCTCGACGCCGTCGGTCGGGCACACGGTGCGCCCGACGCGCGCGAAGAGGAGGCGGAGGTAATCGTATATCTCGGTGGCTGTGCCGACGGTCGAGCGCGAGCTGCGCGTGGTGTTGCGCTGCTCGATCGCGATCGCGGGGCTGATGCCCGTCACCTCGTCGACATCGGGGCGCCCGATCCTTTCCAGGAACTGCTTGGCGTACGTGGAGAGCGACTCGATGTAGCGCCGCTGTCCCTCGGCGTAGAGCGTGTCGAAGGCGAGCGAGGACTTCCCGGAGCCGGAGACACCCGTGATGACCGTGAGACTTCCCCGCGGGATCTCGACGTCGATGTTCTTGAGGTTGTGTTGTCGTGCGCCTCGCACGACGATGCTGTCTGTCATATTGTGGGCCCAGCGGGCTGCGCGCGCGGGGAATCATGGATTGTAGCGTCCCCCGTGCTCATTGGGCAAGGCCGAACTTTGACTTGCTGGACCGTAGCGCCCATCACTATGATGGCACAATGAGTGAGAACGACATCGGCTCCCTGGAGAATCTCTTCGCGCTTATCAAACGCCTGCGCGGCGCGAACGGCTGTCCCTGGGACCGCGCCCAGCGCCTGGACGACGTGCTCTCGGATCTCATCGAGGAGGCCTACGAGCTCGAATGGGCGGGAACCCACCACGGCGACGAGGAACTCATGGACGAGATGGGCGACGTGCTGTTTCTCCTCTGCTTCGCGCTTGCCATCCGGCGCGAGTCGGATCCGGATTTCACCCTCGCGCGCGTTGCGACGCATGCGCATGACAAGATCAAAGGCAGGCATCCGCACGTCTTCGGCCACGAGACTGCGTCGACTCCCGAGGAGAGCATCGTGCACTGGGAGCGCAGCAAGGCTGCGGAGCGCGAGCGGCGCGGCGGCGGAGCGCTGGAAGGAGTGGCGGGAAACCTCCCGCCGCTGCGGCACGCGGTCAAGATCCAGGACCGCGCCGGCTCGGTGGGCTTCGACTGGGACGAGACGGGTCCCGTCATTGCGAAGCTCCGCGAAGAGATCGATGAACTCGAGGAGGCCCTGGCCGGCGGCGACCGCGCCGAGATCGAAAACGAGACGGGCGACGTGCTTTTCGCCGCCGCGAACGTCAGCCGCTTCCTCAAGATAGACGCCGACGAGGCGCTGCAGCGCTCGAACTCGAAGTTCATCCGGCGCTTCGAGCTCATGGAGGCGATGATCCGGGCCGACGGCCGCCGCTTCCAGGACATGACGCTCGACGAGATGGACGTCTACTGGGAGCGCGCAAAGGCGTCGTGATTGTCGTCCGCGGGCGCCTCTCCGGTCGCGCCCCGGAGCCTCACTGCCGGAACGGCAGCGCTCCTCGCTCCATTCCCGCGCGTGAGCTGCATCCTATCCCCATCAAACGCTCCGCCTCCAGTTTGTTATGATGCGCCAGGAGCGCGTCCTTGTTGGCAGCGGTGAGCACGCGCGACGCTTCGGGCCGCGACGACGGAGCGGCGGCATCCGACGCCATCAAGTGGAGTGTGGCTCCTCCCGTGGTGCAGCGGTCGAGCGTCATAAGGAGGACCCTCATGTCTCTGCGAACCCTCTCCGACAAGACCATTCTCTCCCGCATCCACAAGCTCACCCGCTGCGAACGCGGTGTGACGCTGCGCGTGCTGCAACATCTCAACGAGATCGAACGGCGCAAGCTTCACCTCAAGCTCACCTCCAAAAGGAAACACGGAACATGATTCTCCTTCTCCGCGGCCGGGCGGCCTGTTGATGGTAGAACCCGCGGGGTGCCCCACGCGTTCACAGGTTTCTCATCCATGACGACGGCCGCAACAGAAAAAAGGGTCCGTCTTGCGACGGACCCCTTCACTTGATCGCACCCGTGTGGGCAGGGCTCTAGTTCAACCGACGGAACTCGATGCGCCGGTTCTGCGAGCGCCCGTCCGGCGTCGCGTTGGACGCGATCGGCTCCTCTTCACCCACGCCCACCGCGCTCAGCCGCGACGGATCGATGCCGCCTTTGATCAGATACTGGCGGACCGATTCTGCGCGCTTCTGCGAGAGCTCGAGGTTGAAGTTCGCCGGGCCCTGGCTGTCTGTGTGTCCGCGAATCTCGAGGCGCGCCTCGGGGAACCCGTTCAAGGACGCGATGACCTGGTCGAGCACCGTGTACGAATCCGGCGTCAGCGCGGCGCTGCCGCTCTCGAAGCCGATGCCGCGCAGCACGAACTGCTTGCCGATCTCCTTGGCGTCCGGGCATCCGTCTTCGTCGTCGACGCCGTTGAACGTCTCGGGCTGGTTCGGGCACTTGTCGACGTCGTCGGGAATGCCGTCGAGGTCGTTGTCGAGGTCGGGGCAGCCGTCGTCGTCCTGGTAGCCGTCGAAGTCCTCCGCCTGCAGCGGACAGCGGTCGAGATCGTCGGGCACGCCGTCACCATCGCTGTCCCTCACGAGATCGGGGCAGCCGTCCTCGTCCTGGTCGCCGTCGAAGTCCTCCGCCTCGTCCGGGCACTTGTCCTGCGCGTCGGGAATGCCGTCCTGGTCGTTGTCGAGGTCCGGGCAGCCGTCACCGTCCTGGAAGCTGTCATAATCTTCGGCCAGGTCGGGGCACATGTCGTCCTTGTCCGCGAGACCGTCGGCGTCGTTGTCGAGGTCCGGACAGCCGTCGCCGTCCTGGAACCCGTCGAAGTCCTCGGGCTGATCCGGACACCCGTCATTGGGGTCCGCGATTCCGTCGCGGTCGGTATCGCGAGGCACGACCTCGGCGACGTAATTGAACGCGAGCCACAGTCCCCAGTCAGGCGCGTTGATCGCGGACGGGGTGTCGCCCGAATTGAGGTTGATGTCGGCGCCGAGCTCGAGCGACGAGCCGCTGCCGCCCTTGAACTCGACGCCCGGCGTCAGCGTGTAGGTGCTGGAGCTGACGTTCGCACCGTCGGGAATCTCCACGTTCAGCAGGTTCTGCCAGTCGAACTCGACGAAGAACGTCACCTGCGGCGCGGGAAACTCGATCGCCGCGTTGAACAGGAAGTTGTCGTTGTAGGAATCATTCTCGCCGTCGGGCATCGCCGGATATCCCGGCGGATTGAACCCGGACGAGTCCGGGAAGTTCGGGTCGAAGATGCCGTACCCCAGATCCTCGTTCTTGTTGAAGCGGTAGCCGGCGTTGACGTGCAGGCGCGTGGGTACGAACGTATCCATGTCGGTGAGATCGAGCGTCGCGAGGCCCAGCACCGTGATGTCGTTGGAATCCGTGGTAAAGCGGCGGTCCTTGTTACCCGTCTTGAAGCTTACATTGCCATAGCCGCCGATCTTGAAGCGCTCACCCGGCAGCGGGATGGAGAGTTTGGCGGAAACGTCGGTGTCGCCGAGGCCGCCCCGCGTATACGTGTCGAGATTGTGGCCGTTGTCCTCCTGGATGGTTCGGATCCAGCTGCGCACGTCGAGGTTGCCGGCGACCTCGAAGAAGTCGCTCAGCGCGTATGTCACGGACACGCGCGGGATGAACAGGTGGTAGTCGACGACCGCGGTCGTGTCACCCGGCGGAAAGAAGCCGCCCGGCGTGAGCAGCTGGTTGTCGAGCTTCCCGTACTGCGCGGACAACTGGAAGCTGAGTGTGCCTTTGCGATAGGTGTCCGCGGAGCGGGTCCGCAGGAGCCCCCGCGTCCCGTTGTGGGCCGCGCTCGCCTCGGCTCCGCGCGGAAACCCGAGGGCACACGCGGCAGCGATCAGAAGCGAAGCGGCGCATAGCGCACGAAAACGACCGTGCATGATCGAACCGTCTCCTTCCTGGCCTATCACCGGGGTAAACCCATGAACTGAAGCAAAAACGGCTCCAACCGCGGGTCTCCGGCTACTTTTCCGGGGCGTCATCGCCGGTCTTCTGCTGCTCCGTCTCGCCCCGTTTGACCTCATCCACGTAGTTCATCTGGAGTTCGAAGAGCACCTTGTCCAGAAACTCCGCTTCACGCGCGGAGCGGTGTCCCTCCGTCTTACGCTGCAGCATCTGAACGATATCGATGGAGGCCCTGGCCTGCTCCAGATCGCGCTCGATCTCGCCGCTGACGGGACTCGCGATCTTCCCCATCTGCTGCATCGCGGCAAACTGGAACGTCGCTATGAGCTGCACGAAGAGCGCTTCGTCGCGGGAGGCATCCGGCATCTGGTCTCACCCCTTGCGCCGCGCTGGTCGCGCGGCGGGGCGAGCATAGGAGGGGGTGGGAAAACGTGTCAAAGCAAAAACCGGCCGGGTCAGACCACGTCGCGGCGGGACGCCATCCAGAGGAGGACGGCGGGATCGTCGTGCGATCCGTTGGTGTAGGCGTGGGGACGCGACGCGTCGAAATGGATCGCGTCCCCCGCACCCAGACCGTGGACCGCGCCATCCACCGCCACCTCCACGCGCCCGGCCAGCACGAGCACGACCTCGACGCCGTCGTGCGCGTGCGGCGCGGAGCGGTGGCTCCGGCCCGGCGCGAGCGTCACCTGTGCCGCCTGCAGGCAGCCACCGGGAATTCCGGCCGTGAGGCGCTCCATCGTGACGCCCGAACCCACCGATTCAGCCACGCGATCCGCCCGCGTCACGACCGATACTTCACCGATTTCGTTTTCCTCCAGGAAGAAGCCGGGCCGCTTCCCCAGCGCGCGCGCGATGCGGATCAGCGCGCCCACCGTGGGCGAGGCGGCGCCGCGCTCGATCTCGGAGACATGGGTGGCGGAGACCCCGGATGAGGCCTCCACCGCCTTCAGCGTGAGGCCGCGGTGCTGCCGCACGTGCTTGATGCGCCTGCCGATTTCCTGGTTGTCCATCGCGCCCCTCACAATAGCGCCGGCGGCGACGCCACCCACAGAAGGCGCGCGGGATGATCGCCGCGATTGCGCGCGGCACGGCAGTCTTCGCCCGCGCAGTGGACCGCGTCGCCCTCCCGGAGCGCGCAGCTCTCGGACGGAAGCGTCACTTCGACGGCACCCTCGAGGACGAGGATGAACACTTCGCCGCCCGCGGCGAGCGGCGGCACGGCCGCGCCCGGGGGAACGGTGATCTCCACGACAGAAACCTCCCGCCGCGAAACGTTCCCGGAGAGCGGGTGCAGCGTGACACCGCTCTCGTGGAGCCGGCGGCGCTCAGCCGCGCGCACCACCGCGGTCGCGCGCGGCGCCGCTTCGTCCACCAGGCGCGACGCCTCCTCGCCGAGCGCAGCGGCGATCCGCGCCAGCGCCCCCACCGTCGGCGACGTCCTGCCCCGCTCGATCTCGGAGAGGTGCGTCGGCGAGACCCCGGACTTCGCGCCGACCTGCTTGAGGGTCATGTCGCGCGCGAGGCGCAGCCGCTTGATTCTGTCTCCGAGTCCTGGCGTCATCGGTGCCCGCGTCCGGATACGCGCGATCGTAAAACAGGCGTCCGCAGGGACGGTCTTGCGCTATAGTCCCGCTAGTGTCCCCGCCTGATTCGCGCGCTGTCAAGCGCGAAGGCGGGGGCCGGCGGCAAGCAACTCATGAAACTCCTCTTCATCCGTTTCAGCTCGCTCGGCGACTGTGTCCTTCTGTGCCCGCTCCTCGCGCACGCGAAGCGTGCGGGCGCGGACGAGGTCGTCGTGCTCACCAAGCGCGCGTACGCCGAGCTGTTCGCCGCCGCGGATGGAGTCGACCGCGTCGTTGCGATCGACCCGGGCACGTCGCTCGCCGCACTGTCGCGGCTCGCGGACCGGTTCCGCGACTCCGGGCACACGATCGTGGACGCGCACGCAAGCTGGCGCAGCCGCGCGGTTGCGTGCCGCGCCGGGGGTGCCACCGCGCGCATCAGCAAGCACACGCGGGAGCGCCTCGGGCTCATCGTACTCAAGCGCCGGGCGCAGCTGCCCACGATGCTGGAGCGGTACGCGGCGCTGCTCGCCCCGGCCGGGCTCCCGGCGGCCGCGCTGCGCCCCGGCGGCGTCTCCATTCCCGCGGCGGCGGCGGTGGCGGCGGCGCGCGCGGTTGCGCCGCGCGACGCAATCGCGGTCGCACCCGGCAGCCGGTGGTCCCCCAAGCGCTGGACGGGATTCGGCGAGCTGTGCGAGTCGCTCGCCGCGCGCGGCCACTTCATCGTGCTGGTGGGCGACCAGAACGACCGCGCCGTGACGCGGCCGATCGCCGCCGCACTCGGCGATCGCGCGCTCGATCTCGCCGGCTCGGTTACACTCCTCGAAACCGCCGCGCACATCGCGCGCTGCCGCATCTTCGTCGGGAACGACTCCGGCCTGATGCACCTGGCCGAAGCGGTCGGCGTTCCCGTGGTGGCGCTGTTCGGGCCGACCGTGGACGCCTTCGGCTACTTCCCTTCGCTCGACGGGAGCCGCGTGCTGGAGCGGCGCCTCTCCTGCCGGCCCTGCTCGCGCAACGGCGCCACCCCGTGCCCGAAGGGCACCAACGAGTGCCTCGCCGCGATCCCGGCGGAAAGCGTCATCGGCGCCGTCGGCGACGCTCTGGCCGGCGGACGAACCGCGCGCGTGGTGCTGCCCTGAGGCGGTGGGGAATGAACGGAGCCCGGTTCGCATACAACTTCCTCGCCCCGCTCGGCGCGGCTGGCGCGCACGCGGCAGCGCTCTTCATTCCCAAGATGCGCGAAGCTGTGGCGGGGCGGCGCGGCTGGCGGAGCCGCTGGGACGAGCTGGGCGGCGCGCTCCCCGCGCGACCCGTGTGGTTCCACGTCGCCAGCGTGGGCGAGTTCGAGCAGGCGCGGCCGGTGATCTCCGCGCTGGAGCGGACGCATCCCGACGTGCCCGTGATCCTCACCTTCTCGTCGCCGTCGGGTTACAACTTCGCGCGGCGTCGCGAGACCGTCGGAGCGGGCGCCATCCGCTTCATCGACTATCTCCCGTTCGATCTGCGCGGCGCGATGCGGCACTGTCTCGCAGTCGCGCGCCCGCGCGCGCTGGTGACGGTGAAGTTCGACCTGTGGCCGAACCACATATGGGAGACGAACGCGCGCGGCATCCCCGTCGTGCTCATCGACGCGACCCTGAGCCCGTCGTCGGGGCGCCTGCGGTTTCCCGCGCGCCGGATCTACCGCGACGTCTACGCGTGCATTGCGCGCATCCTTGCGATCAGCGCCGACGACGCGGCGCGCTTCGCGCACTCCGCGCCCGGGCACGCCGGCATATCGGTGGCGGGCGACACGCGCTTCGACCGCGTGATGGAGCGATGGAACCACCGCACCGCCACGCGCATCGGACTGCCCCACGACGGCGCGCCGACCATCATCGCGGGGAGCACGTGGCCCGCGGACGAGGCCCACCTGCTCCCCGCGTTCGAACGGCTGCTGCGCGAGCACGACCGCCTGCGCGTCGTCATCGTGCCCCACGAACCCGTCCCCGCCCACGTTGAACCGCTGCGGCGCTGGGCGGCGGGAACGGGCCACGGCGCGCGCATCGTGAGCGACGGCGACGGCGACGCAACCCGGGCGCCGCGCATCTTCGTAATCGACACGGTCGGGATGCTTGCCGAGGCATACCGTCACGCGCACGCCGCCTTCGTGGGAGGCGCGTTCTCGACCGGCGTCCACAGCGTGATCGAGCCCGCCATCGCCGGCATCCCCGTGGTATTCGGGCCACGGCACGACAACTCGTTCGAAGCGCAGCAGCTGATCGAGCGCGGTGCCGCGACGGCGGTGCGTTCCGCGGACGAGATCCACGCAGCCTTCGGCCGCCATATCGCGGACGACGCCGCGCGCCGCCGCGCGGGCGCGGCCGCCCGCGCCTACGTGGAGTCCCAGCTCGGCGCGACCGAGAAATGCATGGCGGCGCTCGCCCCGTACCTGTAGTATTCCAACAGTCCGCGACCGACCGCGGCCGCACGATGATTCAGCCCGCCCACCCCAGTTTCGTACAGATCGAGACGACGCTCGCCTGCAACGCCGAGTGCCCTTTCTGCTCGCACGCCACCCTCACCCGGCGCCCGCGGCGCATGGAGGACTGGCTGTGGAAGAAGATCATCGACGAGACCCGCGGCCTGGGCATCACCTACCGGCCGTTTCTCATCAACGAGCCGCTCGCCGACCACCGCCTGGGCGAGATCATGCGTTACATCCGCCAGGACGACACCGCGAAGATCGAGATCAACACCAACGGGGAGTTGATGCGCGAAGAGAAGGCGCTCGAGATCCTGGACGCCGGTATCGACACCATCCGTTTCTCGATCGACGGGTTCAGCGCGGAGACCTTCTCGCGCTCCCGGGTGGGCCTCGATTACGACGTCACGGTGGAGCGCACGCGCCGCTTCGTCGAGCTCGCGCGCGAGCGCGGCGGGGCCGGCCATGTCGAGGTGCGTATGATCGCCCTCGACTACAACGCGCACGAGCAGGAGGCCTTCGTGGACTTCTGGACCGGCGTCGGCGCGATCGCGGTGGTGACGGACCTGTACCTGTGGCCGTGGGAGCCCGGCGTGCAACCCGTGCAACTGCCGTGCAAGAAGGTCCTGAAGGAGATGTTCTTCTTCGTGAACGGAAAGGCCACGCTGTGCTGCTGGGATTCACACGAGCGCGGCGTGGTGGGAGACGCGACGCGCGAGCACGTGATGGACATCTGGAACGGCGAGCTCAACCGGCGCTACCGCGCGCTGCTCGCCGAGGGCCGGCGCCGGGACATTCTCCTCTGCTCCAGCTGCGAGGCCTACAAGAACCACTATTTCGAAGGGTTCGCTTCCCCCGCTTCGGCCCAGTCGTAGCTTCCCCGCCGTACCACGCCCGGCGACTTCCCGGACAGATCGACGATGGTCGAGGCCGCGTGGTTCGCGTCGCCCCCCGTCAGGATCAGATCCACCTCCGCGCCCATCTCCCGCCGTATCTCGTGCGGATCGTCGAGCGGCGCCGACCCGGTGCGGTTGACGCTGGTCGACACGATCGGTTCGCCCAGCCGTTCGATCAGCGCGCGGAGCGGCGCCAGCGCCGGCACCCGGATCGCGACCGTCGGGCCCACCCACGCCGGGCAATCGGGCCCCGCGGGAACGATGACCGACAGGGGAGCCGGCCACGCCGCGGCGAGCATGGCGCGCGAGCCGCATCCGTAGGAGCGGACGAAGCGGTCCGTCATCTCGATCGACGACGCGAGCAGGATATAGCGGCGGTCGTTGGGAGCGCCCTTGGCGGCGGAGATACGGCGTATTCCCTCTTCGGAGGAGATGCGCGCGCTCAACCCGTACAGCGTGTCGGTCGGAAGGACCGCGACGCCGCCGCGCGCAAGCACTTCGTACGCCATATCGGCGCTGCGCGCGTCGTCGATCGCGCCCACGATGGTTGCGTTGTGGTTCATCCCCGCACCCTAGCCGTTGCGCAGTTCGTCGCGGTAGGCGGAGAGCTTGCTCGCCACGGATTCATCCGAGAGCGCCAGGATCTCCGCGGCGAGGACGGCGGCGTTCTTTGCTCCGTTGGAGCCGACTCCAACCGTCGCCACCGGGATGCCTCCCGGCATCTGCACCATGGAAAGGAGCGCGTCCATGCCCTGGAGTGCGCCGCCGGGGATCGGAAGGCCGATGACCGGTCGCGACGTGATGGACCCGATCACGCCGGGAAGCGCCGCGCTCAGTCCCGCCGCCGCGATGAAGATCCTCGTGCCGCCCTGGTCCGCGGCGCGAACGTACGCATGCAGCGCCTCCGGTTGCCGGTGCGCGGAGATGACGCGCAACTCCCACGGGATGCCGAACTGATTGAGGAGGTCGGTGGTGGGGCGGAGGTGGCTCTCGTCGTTCCTGCTCCCGAGCAGGATCGCGACGGTGGGTGTTCTGGTCATCGATCTTGCCGTCCTTTCAGTTTCCGGATCGTCTCGTGTCCGTGTGCCGGCGCCCGATGTCCGTCCGGCAGAACCCGCCGTCGAAGCGCACGCGCGCCACACCGTCGTACGCTGCTTGCAGCGCGCCGCCGAGATCGCCCGCCCAGCCCGTCACAGCCAGCACGCGCCCGCCGGCCGTCACGACGCGGCCGTCCGTGTCCCGCCTGGTGCCGGCGTGGAAGACGATGGTGCCTTCGCGCGCCGGCGCGTCGAGCCCTTCGATGGGGATTCCCGTCCGGTAGCGGTCGGGATAACCCTCCGAAGCGATGACGACCGACGCCGCCGATCCCGGGCGGACGGAAACATCCTGCGGCAACCGCCCCGACGCCGCCGCCAGGAACAGTGCCGCGGCGTCGTCCGCCAGGAGCGGCATCAGCACTTCCGTTTCAGGATCGCCGAAGCGCGTGTTGAACTCGAGCACCTTCGGCCCGCTCCGCGTCCACATGAGACCGGCGTACAGCGTCCCGGTGAACGGCGTCCCCTCCGCGATCATCCCGTCGAGGACCGGCTGGATGATCGTCGCGTGCGCACGCCGCATGTCTTCCTCCGACACCCACGGCACCGGCGCGATGGCGCCCATGCCGCCCGTGTTGGGGCCGGTATCGCCATCGAAGGCGCGCTTGTGGTCCTGCGAACTGGGGAGCAGCACCGCGCTGCCGCCGTCGCACATCGCGTGGATGGAAACTTCCTCGCCGGTGAGGAACTCCTCCACCACCACGCGCCCGCCCGAGTCCCCGAACTGCCGCTCGACGATCATGCCGTCGATGGCGCGATCCGCTTCCGCGAGCGTGGTCGCGACGATGACTCCCTTTCCGGCGGCGAGTCCATCGGCCTTGATCACGACCGGCAGGGCGAGCGTGCGCGCGAACGCCCGGGCGCGCGCCGCGTCGTCGAACACCGCGAAGGCCGCGGTCGGAATCCCGTGGCGGAGCATGAACTCCTTCGCGAAGGCCTTGCTTCCCTCCAGGCGCGCGGCGGCGGCGGCCGGTCCGTAACAGAGCAATCCCTCGGCGCGGAACCGGTCCACGATGCCGGAGTTGAGCGGCGCTTCGGGGCCGACCACGGTCAGGTCGACGCGATGGTCCCGCGCGAACGCGACGAGCGCATCGATGTCGGTGACGGCGATGTCCGCGTTCCGCGCGAGCGCCGCGGTGCCCGCGTTGCCGGGCGCCACGTGCAGCGCCTCGATACCGGACGAACGCGCGATCGCCCAGGCGAGCGCGTGCTCGCGTCCCCCCGAACCGACCACCAGGACATTCAACGCCGGTCCCCGCTAGAGCGACTGCCGGATGCGCTCGATGGCCTTCCGGATGTTGGCTTGCGAGTTCGCGTACGAGAGGCGGATGTACCCCTCGCCGTACTGCCCGAACGCGGTGCCCGACAGGGCCGCGACGCCCGCCTCGTTCATCAGGTGGTCTTCCATCTGCTTCGAGGCCCGGCCCGTTCCCTTGATGTTGGGAAACACGTAGAACGCGCCCGACGGCTTGTGACAGCTGAATCCCGGAATGCCGTTGAGCCCCTCGACGATGAGATCGCGCCGCGCGCGGAACTCCGCCACCATCACGTCGACGCTGTCCTGGGGTCCGCGCAGCGCTTCGATGCCGGCCATCTGCGTGAAGCTGCACGTGCAGCTGTTCGAATTCGTCTGCAGTTTGGCGACCTTCGCCGCCATCTCCTTGGGAAACACGCCGTAGCCGAGCCGCCAGCCCGTCATGGCGTAGGTCTTGGAGTGGCCGTCGAGGATGATGGTCCGTTCGGGCATGCCCGGGAACGAGTATGGCGTCACGTGCGCGCCGTCGTAGATCATGCGCGAGTAGATCTCGTCGGACAGGACGTAGAAGTCGTGCTTCACCGCGAGCTCGCACAAGCGTGCGATCGTCTCCCGCGGGAGAATGCCACCCGTGGGATTCTGCGGCGAATTGATGACGACCAGGCGCGTCCTCCTGGTGACGAGCGACGCAAGCTCGTCGGGGTCGAACGCAAACCG
>DASTOO010000452.1:0-2958 GCA_035762505.1 Candidatus Krumholzibacteriia bacterium | reverse complement strand
TCGCGCTGCTGCGCGCCCAGGCCGGCGACCATCCCGCCGCCCGCGTGGTGGTCACCGACGCGGCCGCGTGCGCCGAGCTCGAGTCGGATGCGGCGCTGCGCGGGCGCTGCGCCGGTTTCGGCGAGGCGGCGATGCAGGGACTCGCGAGCGGGAGCGGCGCCGACCTCGTCGTGAACGCGCTGGTCGGTTTCGTCGGGCTGGCGCCGACGCTGGCGGCACTCGAGGCCGGCGTCCCGGTTGCGATCGCGAACAAGGAGTCGATCGTCGCCGGCGGGGAGGTTCTGGTCGGGGCCGCGCGCCGGGCGGGTGTGGGGCTCATCCCGATCGACAGCGAGCACGTCGCCATCGCGCAGTGCCTGGCGGGATCCGTCAAGAGCGACGTCGCGCGCGTGATTCTCACCGCCTCGGGCGGATCGCTCCGCAGCCGGAACCTGGACGAGCTCGCCGACGTATCGGTGGAAGACGTCCTCGCGCATCCCACCTGGCGCATGGGTGCGAAGATAACGGTGGACAGCGCCACCCTGATGAACAAGGGACTCGAGGTGATCGAGGCGCACTGGCTCTTCGATCTGCCCTATGCAAGGATCGACGTCGTGGTGCATCCCCAGTCGATCGTGCACTCGATCGTGCAGTTCGTGGACGGGTCGATGCTGGCGCAGATGTCCAAGCCGGACATGCGCCTCCCGATCCTGTACGCGCTGTCCTATCCGAAGCGCCTCCACTCTGACCTCGGATCGAGTGTGCTCGAGTTTCCCGAACTCTCGTTCGCCCCGGTCGAGGAGCGCCGCTATCCGTGCTTCCGGCTGGCGCAGGAGGCGGCCCGCGCCGGGGGAACCGCGCCGGCCGTGCTGAGCGCCGCCAACGAGGTCGCGGTGTCGTCGTTTCTCGAAGGGCGCCTGGCGTTCGGCGGGATTCGCGACGTCATCGCGTCCGCGCTGGACGCGATGGGTTCGCGGCCGGTTCGATCCCTGGAAGACATTCTCGCCGCCGATGCCGAAACGCGTCGCTGGATTCACGGGCACGTACGCGCGGCCGGAGGCGGCCGCTAAACTGCTGAGGAGTACATGCTGACAACCATCATTGCGGGCGCCTTCGTCCTCGGAGTCGTCGTCATCGTCCATGAGTTCGGACATTTCATCGTGGCGAAGCTGAGCGGCGTCTACGTCAA
Organism: Candidatus Krumholzibacteriia bacterium; assembly: GCA_035762505.1. GTDB lineage: Bacteria > Krumholzibacteriota > Krumholzibacteriia > WVZY01 > JAKEHA01 > JAKEHA01. The sequence continues at coordinate 1,790 of DASTOO010000452.1, read as the reverse complement.
GACGTTCTCGATCGGGTTCGGTAAGAAGCTCCTGCGCCACCGGTCCGGTGAGACGGTGTACACGCTCTCCGCGCTGCCGTTCGGGGGTTACGTCAAGTTCGCGGGCGAATCGGAGCTCGGCGACGAGCTCGCGCCGCAGCCGGAAGCGCCGCGCGGACGGCTGGACGAGGTTCCGGACAGCGAGATCCCGCGCTCGCGCTACTTCACCACCCAGCGCAAGTGGATCCGCGCGGCCGTCCTCGTCGCCGGGCCGTTCATGAATTACGTCCTCGCGGTGTTCCTGTACGCCGGCGTCTTTCTGTTCCAGGGAGTGAGCGTCATCCCCACCACCATGGTGGGCGAGGTGCTGGCCGACGGCCCCGCGGCGCGGGCGGGCATCGTCCCGGGGGACTCCGTCCTGGCGGTGGCGGGCACACCGGTCGCGGACTGGTACGACATCGAAACGCTGCTGATCGAGGACGCCGACGCGCCCAAGGACGTCGACCTGCGCCGCGCCGGCGAAACGCACCGCGTCTCCCTGACCCCCGGCACCGACGGGGGGCGGCTCACGCTCGGTTTCTACCCGCACGTCTCTTCGCGGATCGGACGCGTGCAGAAGGGCAAGCCCGCCGCGAAGGCGGGGATCGGGCCGGGTGCGGTGGTGGAGGCGATCAACGACACGCTGGTGACGTCGTACGAGGACGTGCGGCGCATGGTCAACGGCAGCCCGGGGCGCCCGCTTTACATCCGCTGGACGCAGGACGGTCTCGCGCACGCGGACACCGTCGTCCCCGAGGCGAAGGACGTGCTGAAACCGGGATCGACCTCCGAGTTCATGACGGTCGGGGTGATCGGCATCGGCCCGTACTCCGAGCGGCGGCGCGAAGGCGTCGTCGCATCCATGCAGAGCGGGTTCGACACCGCCAACACGATGATCGTGCAGATCGTCGGTTACATCCGGCAGCTGTTCACCGGGCAGATGGACATCAAGACGCTGGGCGGACCGATCCTCATCTACCAGATGGCGGGCGACGTCGCCAACTGGGGCTTCGACTATCTGCTCCTGTTCCTTGCGTTCTTCAACATCAACCTCTGCATCTTCAACCTGATTCCGGTGCTTCCGTTCGACGGAGGTCACCTGGCGCTGCTGGCGTGGGAGGGCGTGTCGCGGCGGACGATCAACCGGCGCGTGCGCGAGTGGATGATGCAGGGGGGATTCATCCTCATCATCCTGCTGATGGGGTTCGTTCTGGTGATGGACCTGGCGCGGTGTTCGGGATCAGCCCCCGGGGGCTTCTGAGGTCCCGGTGGAGTCGCGGCTCGCGAGCCGGTCTTCGATGGTCTTGAGGACGAGGGCCCACCGCTCGGGGGTTGCGTTCAGCGCGGCGATGGTCCGTGCCACGCGTATCGTGTCCACCTCCGCGGCGAGGGCGTCGAGGAGGCTGTCGGCGACGGCGCGCTGGTAGGGGTGAAATGACCCCGCGCGCCGCACCATCAGGTACGCGTCGACCAGGTAGAGCTCGTCGGTGGACAGGGGTGACGGTTGACGGCTTTCCTTCTGGCCGCACGAAAGCAGAGCCGCAATGAGTACGGCGATCACTGACAGGCGCCGCCAACGCGGCCGGAGAGAGATGGGTCGCACGTCACTCCCAGGGTTCGATTCGGTGTCGTCCGATACGTACACCCGCCGCCGACACCGTGTCAAGGCGCCGCGGCGCTGCGTGGCACTTCTCGTCGCTGCCGTCTGTTTCCTGATCGTCGCGGTGCCTTCCCGCGCGGACGATCCGCCCCCGGACGATACCGTCTTTCTC
>DASTOO010000451.1:0-2317 GCA_035762505.1 Candidatus Krumholzibacteriia bacterium | reverse complement strand
TGCTGGTGGCACTGCCGGTGGTGAAGCTCGTGGCCACGGCACTCACGCGCGGCAGCGGCGGAGCGGGCGGCCTCTTCACGCCCACATTGATGATGGGAGCGCTGGTGGGCGGCGCGTTCGGCTTCGGCGTGCACGCCTGGTTCCCCGCGCACACGGCCGAGTACGGCGCGTACGCCCTCGTGGGGATGGGCGCGGTGCTTGCCGGCACCACGCACGCGCCCATCATGGCCATCATGATGATCTTCGAGCAGACCGACTCGTACTCGATCATCCTGCCGCTGATGCTGGTGTGCATCATCAGCAACCTCGTGGCCCGCAAGCTCAAGCCCGAGTCGCTCTATCTCGACGCCTTGCGCCGCAGCGGCGTCACCCTGCCGGCAGGCCCGGAGGCGGGCGTCATGAAGGCGCTACGGGTGGCCGCGGTCATGCACGACGACGTGGAGGCCGTCAACCAGCGCGATTCCCTCAACAAGGTGGTGGAGCACTTCCTGCGCACCCCGCGCAACTTCCTCTACGTGGTGGACGACGACCGGCGCTTCGTCGGCGCGATTCCCCTGCACGCCATCAAGAACGTGCTAGCCGCCCGGGAGGGCGCGTTGGAGGTTGTGATCGCGGTGGATCTGGCCGAGCCCTTCGAGGTGGTGACCCCGGACGAGTTTCTCGCCGACGTCATGGAAAACTTCTGGCGCCAGCACGCGGAGCGCCTGCCGGTGATCGAGGGGGACGGCTCGCAGCGGCTCATCGGGTGGGTGTCGCAGCGCGACCTGATCGGCATCTACAGCCAGGAGATTCTCAAGAAGGGGCAGTTGCTCGCGCGCTTCACGATTCCCGACGCGTCGGGACAGGAGCACACCAGCTACGTCGAGCTGCCCGAGGGCTTCGCCATCCGCACGTTCGTCGTCCCGCCCGCGCTGGACGGCCGCACCATCGGGGACATCGCGCCCCGCTCCGCGTTCGGCGTGCACGTGCTCCAGATCTCGCGCTACGATCCGTTCCGGCGCCGCCAGGTGGTGGAACTGCCGGGGCCGCGGTCGGTCCTGCACACGCACGACCGCCTGGTGGCCATCGGACCGCGCGAGGGGATCGAGCGGCTGCAGCGCACGCGGAAGGTCGAGGCGGAGGAGCCCAAAATCTGACGCGCCGACCCGCGCATCAGTTCGAGGCCGTCGTGGACTTCCTCGGGAGCTTCCACTCGTTGAACATGATGTACTCGATCGCCGGTCGGACATCGTCGGGGTTGAAGAACACCGGCGCAAACCCGAACACCGCGCTGCGCGCCGCGACCGCCCCGGGCACTTCCGCCACGCGATCCGCGTACGCGGAGGTGAAGAACGCTACCGGCTGGTTGTACGTCGGCTCGTTGACGTCGAAATTGCCGAGCCCGTAGATCGGCTGGAAGCAGGAGCGCGGCGAGACGGGCACGTACTGGCAGAAGGTCGCGAAGTACTGAGGATTGTAGACCTCGACGTCGAGGCCCTTCACCGCCGGGTCATACGCCTTGCCGGGCGCGCTGCATTCCGGACGCAGCCGCAGTGTGGGGAAATTCGCATCGAGGGGGAGCGCTTCGCGCATGGTGTCGTCCCGCAGGGAGCCGAACTGCGAGCGTACGGCCGCGCTGACCTGGCAGTAGTAGGGACTCAGACCGCCCGTGTAGCGAATGCGCCGGTTCGTCATCAGTGCGAAGTCGAGCGTCTCCAGGCACAGCTCCCGGTACGCGAAGTCCGCCGTCCCGGTGGGATCGTCCAGATCGGGCGTGCCCGTCTGCAGATCCTCGAGCTCGTACAGGAAGATGAACGGGAAGCGCGGCGTGATCGCCGTGCGCGGGATCACGTTCTGCACCGGGTGCTGGCCCGTGATGAGAATGTGGCCGCCCGCCGCCATGGTCAGGGCGAGGAGGTTGGGCGTCACCTTCCCGCTCACGGTGCCGCTGCCGGTGCTCGACCGGTGCAGAATGTACCGGTACAGCTCCGGCAGCTGGTTGGCCGTGCGCGTGTCCACGGAGCTGTACGAGCTCCAGATGATCGACTTGTACATCGCAAGCTTGGTCAGCGGGATGGTGCTCCCCTGCGACGTCGCGATCATGTCGAGCGCGGGGTCGAACCCGTCGAGATTCTCCACCATGGAGAGCCAGAACGCGTCGTGCTCGGTATCGTTGGGGAGAACGCCCTTGCCGAGGATGTTGTTCCAGCCGGGGTTGCCCAGCGGATTGTCGTCCGCGGCGAAGTCGTCCACCACGAGCAGGTTCCGCTCCAGCGAGAACTGCACGATGTTCACCTTGACCTCGATCCGCGAACAGAAGCCCGAGTTGTCGATCACC
>DASTOO010000450.1:0-2435 GCA_035762505.1 Candidatus Krumholzibacteriia bacterium | reverse complement strand
GCAGCCAGTTCTCCGAGGTCACCATGGACCGGGTCGCGAGCGAGAAGTGGCGGATGCGCGTCGCCGAGACGAGCTCCTCCGCGCCCTGGATGAAGTAGGTCGGCATGGCGCGCGTGCACAGCTCCACGATGTGCGACGTGTTCGAAGAGTTGTAGCCGCCGACCACGATCGCGACATCCGCGCCGTGCTCGATGAGCGCGTACGTCGCGTTCTGATTCTCGTAGGTGGCGTAGCAAAGCGTGTCGGACGTGTCCGCGAAGTGGTCCGCGACCGCGACCGCGCCGAAACGATCAGCCAGCGCGCGGCGCAGTTCCTGCGCGATCTCGTGCGTCTCCGTGGCCAGCATCGTCGTCTGGTTGACCACACCGATCCGGTCGAGATCCCGGTCCGGATCGAAGCCCGGCGAGCACTTGTGTCCGAAGTGACGATCGAAGTCCGCGCGCGTTCGCGTGCGGCGAATCACGTCCCCCAGGATCACCGCCTCCGCGAGATCGCGCAGCACCACCGTCGGCGCGGCGCGCAGGCTGTGCGAGAAGGTGGCGCGCGTCTCTTCGTGCGTGTCCTTGCCGTGCACCACCACCGAGAAATCGTCGGATCCCAGCTGGGCGCTGCGCTTCCAGACCTTCTCCACGAAGGGGCAGGTGGTGTTGTACCGGTACGGGTCGATACCGAGGGCGGCGAGTTTTTCCTGCATCTCGAGCGTCGTTCCGAACGCGGGCACCACCACGATGTCGTCCCGGCGCAGTTCCTCCCACGGGACCAGCTGTTCCCCGGCAGGCGTGAACAGGAAACGCACGCCGCGCTCGCACAGGTCGCCGTTCACCTTGGGATTGTGGATCATCTCGGAGAGGAAGAAGATGCGCCGTCCGGGATGGTCGGCAAGGGTCCGGTACGCGATCTCCACGGCGTTCTCGACTCCATAGCAGAATCCGAAGTGGCGCGCCAGCACGACGCGCACCGGACCGAAGTCGAGCACGGCGGGCGCGAGGTCGCGCTTGCGGGGATCGGCGGCCTGGCGGGCCTGCTTCACCCGCGTGATGATCCCGCCGCGGTAGCCATCGGGTGTCTCGAACCGGCGTGTCACGCCGCCCCTCCCGCGCGCATTGCGTATTCCCCGGGTCAGCCCGATTTGCGGGCCGCCAGGAACGACGTGAAGTAGTCGGGCTCGTTGCCCGGCTTCCACTTGATGTTGCAGCCGATGCTCGGGCGCTGCTCCGCTGCCGCGGCCTTCCCGCTCATGACCGCGTCGATGGCCGCGCGCAGGTCCGCGCCCGTGACGGGGCGCCCGTTGGAAGGCCGGCTGTCGTCCAGCTGGCCGCGGTAGCGCAGGCACCGTGCCGCGTCGAATACGAAAAAGTCGGGCGTGCACGCCGCGTGGTACGCCCTGCCCGCTTCCTGGGTCCGGTCGAGCAGGAAGGGGAACTTCCACCCCACCTCCCGCACCAGCGCCGCCATGTGGTCCGGGCCGTCCTGCGGGTACTTGTCGACGTCGTTGGAGTTGATCGCAACGAAGTCGACACCGCGCCTCGCGTAGTCGCGCTCGAGGCGCGTGATCTCGTCGCGCACGTGGATGACGAACGGACAGTGGTTGCAGATGAACATGACCACCAGGGTGGGCGCCTTGAAGTCGGCGAGGCTGCGCATCCGCCCCGTGGCCGGCTCGAGGAGGTCGAAATCGGGCGCGCGGGTGCCGAGGGGCAGCATGGCGGACGGGGTCTGAACCATGGGAACTCTCTTTCGGTTGCGGATCGTCGCAGTTCGGGAAGCGCGGCCGCGCCGCGCCCCCTCCAAGGTATCCCCTCCGGTGGCGGGAATCAAGGCGCCTTGCGGTCGCCCACGGTCTGCTGCAGCACGATTTCGGGCATCGGGGTCGATTGATAGGACACGAGCCGCAGCGCGCCCCGCACGGGCGCGTAGACCACGGTGTAGCGGCTGCGCGACGTAAGCGCCTTTCCCGACGACGTGAGGTCGATGCTCTGGACCCCCGTTCCCACCACCGTGGATCCGTAGGCGCGGTACACCGCGGATTCCGTCCGGAACGCGATGTACTGGATATCGCCCCGCGTCAGCATGGCCAGCAGTTCGTCCTTCGACTGTGCGAGTCCCGTGGAGTGGACGTAGGTGAAGTCGTCCGCGAAGATTTCCACCAGCGTCGCGATGTCGGCCGCCACCATGGCGTGCTGGCGCGCGTGCTCGAGCTCCTCGACCGCCGCCACGGCTGCATCACCCGCCGGCGCCTCCGCGCGCGCCACCCCCGCACACAGGAACACCACGCACGCGACCGCCATGACCACCCGCAGGATTCTCATCGCAACGCCTCCTGGTATGTTCAAGCTTCCGGCGCCCCGCGCAGGATGTCCAGCGAAGCGCTGGCCCCGATGCGCGTCGCACCCGCCTCGATCAGCGCGACCGCGGTCTCGTTGTCGCGGATCACC
>DASTOO010000449.1:0-2775 GCA_035762505.1 Candidatus Krumholzibacteriia bacterium | reverse complement strand
CATCATCATCCTGGGTTTCTCGCGCAGCCTCCTGTACTACCTCCCCCGCCTGGAGAGCCGGGAGGAAAAGTCGACCTACATCACGCAGACCATCGCGATACTGACGATGGGTTCGATCCTGGCCATGGCGCTCTACGCGCTCATGGGCCGGCACCTCGGCGAAGGGCTGGGCGCCGCCGCGCGCGGCTTCTACTGGCGGCTGAGCGTCTTCACGTTCTTCATGGTGGTCACGGACTACATGGAGGTGCTGTTCGTCGCGCAGCGCCGGCCCGTCGCGCAGTCGATTTACCACGCGACGGTCTGGGGCCTGCAGGCTCTGGTCGTCATTGCGGCTTCGTACTGGTCACGCGACGTGAGCACGATCATCTGGGCGCTGGCCGTCTTCGCGTTGGCCCGCTTCCTCTTCGGCATTACGTACACGCACCTGCACTACCCGCTGTCTCCACGCAAGGTTTCGCTTCGGTCGATCCGTGCCCAGGCGGCCTTTGCGGTACCGGTCGGGCTCGCCGGCATCGCGCTCCTGCTCGTGTCGCAGACCGACAAGTTCATCATCACCCGTTTCCTGGGGCGCGAGGCCTTCGCAATCTACAGCGTGGGAGCTTTCCAGGTCCCGCTTGCCAATATCATCCAGACTTCCATCGGCAACGTGACGTTCCCGTTGATGGCCAGGTACCAGAAGGAGGGCGACCAGGCGGCGATGCGGGAGCTGTGGCGGCGTTCGATCCTGAAGACCGTCATTCTCTTCTTTCCGATATTCGTCTTCCTCGAGGTCACCGCGCGCCCCTTCATCACCATTCTGTTCACGGAGCAGTACGCGGACGCCACTCCCGTGTTCATGATCTACATGCTCCTGTTTCTCCGGTCCTCCGTCGAGACCGGCGCGATCATTCAGGCCTTCAACCGCACCGTGTTCCTGATGGTTGGGTTCGCCATCGGTTTCCTCGTGAACGTGGTCCTGGGCGTGACGCTGCTCAACGCGATGGGCAGGCTCGGGGTGCCTCTGGCGACCGTCGTCACCATGACCCTGCTGGGCATCGTCAACCTGTGGTACTCGGCGAGGTTGGTGGGTTCGCCCTTCTTCAAGCTGCTTCCGGTCGGAGAGATGGCGAAGCGTTTCTCGGCGGCGGCGGCGCCGGGCGTCATCCTGTGGCTGCTCTATCGAGCCCACCCGGTGACCAACGTCGTCGAACTTGGAATCGCCGGCCTGCTCTACGCCGCGATGTATGCCGCGGTGTGCGGCCTGACGCGCCTGGTGACGGTGGACGACCTGAGAGCCCTGATCGGACGGTAGGTCGGCCGGCGTGCGGATTCCGGCTACGCCGGGGGCTTGTAGCCCTTGCGGTAGAACATGAACTTGGCAGGCACGCCACCGACGTACGCGTAGTCGGGGACGTTGCGCGTGACCAGGGATCCGGCGGCGACCACCGCGCCCACTCCCACGGTGACGCCGGGGAGGACGATGGCGTTCGTTCCCAGCCAGCAGCCGTCCTTGAGGTGAACGGGCGCGGTGACGTGGCCGGCGTAACGGAACTGCTCGCCGACCGGCAGGACCCTGTGATTGGCCGACATGACCCGGCAGCCGTAGCCGATCATCACGTAGTCACCGATCGTCATGCCGCCGCTGCAAGTCACGACGCTGAACGCACCGATTCCGGAGTGCGTTCCCACCTTCAGCTTCTCCGGAGCGCGAATCGTGACGCAGCGCTCGATGTAGAAGTCGCCCCCGATCACCGCGCCGAACTCCCGCAGGTACCACGCCTTGAATCGGCACTGCCACGGCGCGTACCCCATGTACCACAGCAGGAATTCCGTACGGCGCCAGACGCCGGCGCGGAACATTGCGCGCCGCACTTCGAGTTTCCGGCGCACCGTCCCCTCGCGAAGGCTCCGCAGTGATCGAGCGATCAGGTTGGACATCGAGTTTGCTCAGAGGCCGAGCTGCCGGGCGATGAGGTTGCGCTGGATTTCCGACGTCCCGGAGTAAAGAGTCCCGCCGATCGCGTCGCGCAGATCCCGTTCGACTTCGTATTCGGTGGTGTAGCCGTAGCCGCCGAAGATCTGTACGGCGTCCATGCTGTTTTTGATCCAGGACTCGCTGATATGGAGCTTGGCGATTGCGGATTCCACCGGCGCCTTGCCTGTCTCATGCTTCGTCCACGCCATCCGGTACAGGAGCATGCGCGACGACTCCAGGCGGACCTTCATGTCCACCAGCCGGTTCGCAACGGACTGGAACTTGCCGATGGGGCTCCCGAACTGCTCCCGCGTGCGCGCATGATCCAGACAGCGCTCGAGCTGCCGCTGCATCGCCCCCACGCACGGCGCGAAGATACACCCGCGCTCCCACTCCATCGAGCTGCGGAAGATGGCGGCCCCCTGACCGTCCCGGCCCAGGCGGTTCGCGACCGGCACCCGGCATTCCTCGAAGAACACCTGCGCCATGGGATCGGTGCGCAGGCCCATCTTCTCGATCTCGTTGCTGACCCGGAGGCCCGCCGCGTCGCGCTCGACGATGAAGCTGGTGATGCCGAGGAACCCCTTCTCCTTGCCCAGCGTGGCGAAGGTGATGAAGACGTCGGCCAGCGGCGCGCTGGACACGAAGGTCTTGCCGCCCGTCAGCACGTAGTGGTCGCCGTCGCGGACCGCGGTCGTGTTCATGGCGTGGGAGTCCGAGCCGGAATCGGGCTCGCTCATCGCATGGGCCCCGATGATGTCGCCGCGGCACAGCGGGGCCAGAAAACGGCCCTTCTGCTCGTCGCTCCCGAACTCGTTGAT
>DASTOO010000448.1:0-5041 GCA_035762505.1 Candidatus Krumholzibacteriia bacterium | reverse complement strand
CCGCCGCGATGGACAGCCCCGAGAGCCAGTCCCCCCCGGACACCACCCCACGCTCACCGTCCGCCGAGAATCCGCACGACTCCACCGTCTCGGTGGCATCGGCGAACAGCGGTGCGCTCGCCCCGCCATCCGACTGCCATGCAGAAAGCGGACGGCGCACGAGAATCCCCTGGCCATCCTCGCGCGCGTGCAGGTAGACCACGGACTTGCCGTCCGGCGCAAATCGAGACCGGCCGATCTGCACGTTTCCGAGTGCGACCTGAAGCGGCACCGGCGCGGGCAGTTCCTTGCCCTCCACCACATCAAACACGCCCAGCCTGGTTGCAACCGTGCCGACGCCGCAGATCACGGAGAGATAGCGGCCGTCGGGAGACAGATCGGGGATCAGGGTTGCGCCCGGCAGCAGGCGCTCGCCGGCTCCGCCGTCGATGGGAATGCGCCAGAGGCCCACTTTGTCGGGATGCGACGAACTGTAGTACACCCATCGCCCGTCCGGCGAGACCGACGGATTCTCCGCGTCCAGGCCGTCGCTCGACAACTGGCGCGGCGCGGTCCCGTCGCGGCGCGCGGACCAGATCTCGAACGCGCCGCTGCGGCCGGAGCACCATATGATCGACCGGCCGTCGGGACTGTACTCGGGATCCCAGTCGTCTTCGGGGTCGTCGGTCACGCGGTGCATCTCCCCCGTCTCCACCGATACCTCCCAGAGATCCAGCGTCCCGCCGCGGTTCGAAGAGAACATGACCCACTTTCCGTCCGGCGAGTACACGGGCTGACGGTCCATCGACATGCCGCTGGTGAGCCAGCGGCCGCCGGTCAGCGTTCGCGCGCTGCTCGACACCTCGCGGAGATTCTGCCGGACCAGCAGGCTGGACAGCACGAGGCGACCGTCGGGCAGGATATCCAGCGTAGCGGGGAAGTTCTCGAGCCAGCCGAGCGGCCGGTATTTTCCCGAGCGCTCGTCGCACCGGAACAGTCGGCCGGGGGCACCTCGTTGGATGGCCGTTATCCCGACCCCCTCGGCCAGGATCACGCCCTTCCCGGCGCCGTCCCAGACCACCGTCGAGAGCACGGAGCCATTGGGGGCGGGAAACTGGCGCGATGCTCCGTCGGACGCGTTGACGATCACGAACGAGTTGGGGGAGTTCTGTCCTCCCGCGATCACGATCGCGATACGCTCGCCGTCGGGCGACCAACGGGGCGAGCCGATTACCACCGAGCCGAGCGACCACAACGCGCGCGCTTCGGTTCCGTCCGACCGCGCCACCATGAGGCGGACTTCTTCACCGCTGCTGCCCGTGGCACTTCCCACGTACGCAATCCGGGCGCCGTCCGGGGACGGGTCGGCGTCCGCGGCGCCATCGATCAGGAGCCGTGGTGCGCCGCCGATCACCGGGACACGCCACAGCGACGGACGACCGTCGCGGACCCTCGTGAACAGAATGCTGCCGCCATCGGCGGTGAAGCGGGGAAGCCGGTCCGCGTCCACGGTCAGTTTCACTTCGCCGCGCGTGGCCACGTCCATCAGCCAGAGTCCCTGGCCGTTCTGGCGCACGGCGCTGAACGCGATCAGGCGGCCGTCGGGCGATACTGCGGGCTCGCTGTCCCGCGTGCCCTGCGAGAGCGTCGACACCCGGATGGATCCTTCGATCGATCGCGGCGCCATCGTGCGCCCGACGATGAATCCCGCGAGCAGGATCGCGACCGCCGCGCCCGTCCACCACCACGCTCCGCTGCGCCGCGCGGTTGCGCCACCCCCGCGCGCCGCGGCCACGCCCGGCGCGCCGTCCCCCACCAGCTCGAGCGCGAACATGAGGTCGCGCGCCGACTGCATGCGATCCTCGGGGTCCTTCTGCAGGCACTGCCGGATGACCTTCTCCAACGCCGGCGGCGCCACGGGTTGCAGGTCCGTGACCGCGCGCGGCTCGCCCGTCATGATCGCGGCGATCAGGCTCGCCTGGCTCTGGCCCTCAAAGGCGCGCTGGCCGGTGGCCATCTCATAGAGCACGCAGCCCAGCGCCCACAGGTCGCTGCGCGCGTCGGTCTCCTTCCCTTCCAGTTGCTCGGGCGCCATGTACTGGAACGTTCCCACGATGGTACCCTCGGCGGTGAGCGGCGCGGCCACGGTGGGCGATTGCGTAATGGCGGCCCCCTTGCTTCCGCTTCCCGCGCCGCCGGCAAGGCCGGTGGTCCGGGCCAGTCCGAAGTCCATCAACTTCGGGCCGGTCTTCGTGAGCATGATGTTGCCGGGCTTGAGATCGCGGTGGACGACGCCTACGCGGTGCGCGCGAGCGAGTGCCTCCGCCACCTCGCGGCCGAGGCGGAGCACCTCGTGCACCGGCAGCGGCCCCTTTTCGAGCCGGCGGTGCAGCGTCTCGCCCTCGATCAACTCCATCACGAGGTAGTCGGTGTCGCCCTCGCGCCCGATGTCGAAGAGCGTGCAGATGTGGGGATGATTCAGCGACGAGACCGTCTTCGCCTCGCGCTCGAAGCGCGCGCGCACTTCGCTGCTGGACGAGAGGTGCTGCGGCAGAACCTTCACCGCCACCTCGCGCCCCAGGCGCGTGTCGCGCGCGCGGTACACCTCGCCCATGCCGCCCGCGCCGAGGGGCGAGAGGATCTCGTAGGGGCCGAGCCGGGTGCCGGGGGTGAGCTGCATCGGGGGCGAATCTACCGGGCGCCGGTCTTGCGCGTCCAGTCGGTGATGATCGTCACGGGTGCCACGAGGTCCTCTTCCAGCGGGACCGTCACGAGGAAGCGGCTGCCGTCGGGGGCGACGTCGTAGCGCCAGAACCCGCTGGAGCCGTGGAACTGGAAGAGCCGCTGCGTCGCCCCGATCTGGAAGCCCGTCGCGGTCACCTCGACCTCCACCGACACCAGGTAGTTATCGTTGTCCATGTAGAACAGCTCGCGGCCGTTGCGATTCCAGCGCGGCTCCACGCCGCCGGACTGCGAAACCTGCCAGCGTCCCCCCGGCTGCGGATACGCCGCGACGATCACTTCGAAGCGCCCGCTTTCGGTGGACGTGTACGCCACGAAGCGGCCGTCGGGCGAGAACTGGGCGAGGAACTCATCCGCCTCCGAAAGCGCAAATGGCTGGGGCTCTCCGCCCCGGGAGATGGATATGCTGAGAATGTCGCTCGTGAAGGCGCCGGCCTGTGATTCGGGCGAGTACAGGAGCACGTCGCCCGACGCCGTCATCGGCCAGGTGAAGTCCGGCGTGACCAGCACGCGGCGCGACCGGGTGCCGTCGATCGAGAGCACGTCCAGCCCGCCGTTCCCGGAGTCGTTGGTGGTCACTGCCACGGACTTTCCATCCGGGAGCCACGAACCGTGCGGGTGGTCGGCGGTGTCCACCGTGAGTTTGCGCCGGCGGCCGGAGGCGAGGTCGACGATCCACACGTCCGACGTGCCGCGGTCGCGGTTCGCGATGGCGAGCACCGCGCTCCTGCCGTCGGGCGAGATGTTGGGTGTGCCGCCGTAGGTGTAGTCGGCGGGCTCGCCCACGTCGCCGAGCGGCCGGCCCGCGCGGTCCAGCCAGCGCAGCTGGGTGCGCGTCTGGTTGTTGCCCGTCATGCACACCAGGACCCCGTTGGCGGATACGGCGAATACGCCGCGGCTGAAGCGCTCGTCCATGCGCACGTTGTCGATCAGCGGCACGGCGGGCCCTTCGACCTCGAGCGTGCTGGGGTCGAAGCGCTGCGCCACGAGCACGGTGCCGCGCACGTAGACGAGATGCCCGGACGCGTACATCACGTTACTCGCCACTTCCAGGACCGGCGTTCGTTCGCTCGTTCCCAGCTCGCCCACGAAGATCGTCGGGCTCTCACCCTTGCCCGCGCCGGAGCGCCGCGCGAGATACAGAAAATGACGGCCGTCGGGAAGAAAATGCGGATAACGATGCGTGTTCTCGCCGCGTGCGCTGTCGAGCGCCGTCGCGACGGTCATCGGGCCGCCGTCCGCCGTCACCATGCTGACGGGGCCGGACGAGTTGGCCGTCAATAGTATGACGCCATCCTCGTTCCAGGTTCCGCCGCGCGGGTCCAGCTTGTCGGCGAGGTCGACCACCGGCCCGCCCGCCACGTCGATGCGGCGGAGCTTGCGGTCCGCGAAGAACCCGAGCGAGCGGCCGTCGGGCGAAAAGAACGGCCCCTGTGCGGCCTGCGTCCCCGGCAGGGGACGCGCGTCCTCCGCGCCCAGCGAGCGCACCCACAGGACGTCGGGTCCCTCGCCGTCGCGCGCGCAGAACGCAATGGTCGATCCATCCGGCGAGATCGCGAGCGGCAGCGGACGGTCGGTGCTGGACGAAAACAGAACCCCCGGCGGCGGCTGCAGAAACGCGTGCACCGGCGGTGTTGCGACGGGACGCGGGCGCGTGGCGACGAACGCGAGTGCCGCGACGATGGCGGCGGCGGCGATACCCCACGCGAGCCGCTCGCGGTTCTTGCGCTTGTGCGCGACCGGCTTCGGGACACCCGCCTGCGATCCACCCTCCGCGATCCACGTGATCTGGAGCTTCACGTCGTGCGCGCTCTGGATGCGGTCGGCGGCGTCCTTCGCGAGGCACGCGCCCACCAGGCGGTCCAGCGCGGGCGGCGTCATCGGGGACACCTGCGAAATGGGGACGGGCTCGGAGCCCATGATCGACGTGATCAGCGAAGCCTGGCTCTTCCCTTCGAAGGCGCGCCTGCCCGTCGACATTTCGTACAGCACACAACCCAGCGCCCAGATGTCGCTGCGCTCGTCGGCTTCCTTCCCCTCCAGCTGCTCGGGCGACATGTACTGGAAGGTCCCGACGATGGTCCCTTCCGCGGTGAGCGGCTGCGCCACCGTCGGCGACTGGGTGAGTGCGGCCAGCGTGACGCCGCTGCCGTTCGCGGCGCCGGTCATGCCGGTGGCGCGCGCGAGGCCGAAGTCCATGAGCTTCGCACCGCTCCTGGTCAGCATGACGTTGCCGGGCTTCAAGTCGCGGTGCACCACACCGGCGCGGTGCGCGCGGTCCAGCGCGTCGGCGATTTCGGTGCCGATGCGCAGCGCGTCG
>DASTOO010000447.1:0-2259 GCA_035762505.1 Candidatus Krumholzibacteriia bacterium | reverse complement strand
GTCGCCCTCGCGCGTACACTCGCCCCGTGAGTTCCAGCCCGCTGCCCGCGACTCTGCGCATGCTCCTCATGGGCGACGCCCGCCAGGTCCACCTGCGCCGCTGGGCGGCGTACTTCCGGGAAGCCGGCTACGACGTCCTGACCGTGTCCCTCGAGCCGGGGGACGGTTTCCCCGGCCCCTTCCGACGCATCCGCGTGTGGGAACGTCTCCCCGACGCGGCGCGCTACCCCCTGGCCGCGCTGCGGGTGCTGCGCGTCATCGACGAGTTCGCGCCCCACGTGATCAGCGCGCATTTCGCCCCCAACTACGGAATGATCGCAGCGCTGGTGTGCCCGCGGCCGTGGGTCCTCAGCACGTGGGGCAGCGACGTGATGACCGACCCGGACAAGAGCCCCTTCCACCGCTGGCGGACGCGTTTCGTGCTGAAGCGCGCGGCCTTCGTGACGTCGGACGCCCGCGTGCTGACCGGCCGCATCCTCTCGTTCGGCGTGCCGGAGGAGCGGATCCGCGAGTTCCCCTACGGCGTCGACACGGCGCTGTTCCGGCCCGCCTCCCCGCCCGCGCAGCCGGGTCCGCGCGTCGTCAGCAACCGCAAGCTGGAGAAGCTGTACAGCGTGGAAACCGCAATCGACGCCATGGCGACGGTCCGCGAAGCGCTCCCGGACGCAACCCTCACCATCGCGGGGGAAGGCGCCGAACGCGCGGCGCTCGAGCGGCGCGCGGCGGCTTCACCCGCCGCGGACGCGATGGCGTTCGCGGGGACGGTGGCGCACGAGCGCATGCCGGCCCTGCTGGCCGGCCACCACATCTATTTGTCCACCGCCCGCTCGGACACCACGTCGGTTTCGCTGCTGGAGGCGATGGCGTGCGGCCTCTTCCCCATCGTCACCGACATCCCGGCCAACCGCGAGTGGATCACCGACGGCGAGAACGGCCGCCTGGTGCCTCCCGGAGAGCCCCTGCGTCTGGGCGTGGCCGTCGTGGATTCGTGGCGGGACGCGGAACTCCGCGCACGCGCGCGCGGTATCAATCTCCGCATCATCGAGCAGCGCGGGCGCTGGGACGAGTCCATGCGCCCCGCGCGCCAGTTGTTCGACGTGCTGGCCGCCGATCGCGAGCCTTGACGGCCGCGGCGGCTTCGGGAAGAATGCATCCATGCGCAGACGACTCTCCACCCTGATTCTGCTCCTCGCCGTCGCGACGATGATCACCGCGGCGGTGCGTTGGCGCGGCGCGAGCGGAGAGATCGCCGCCCGGTCGGCGGAGCGGGCCGCGCTGCAGTCGGAGCTGGACACGACGCGCACGAGCCTCCACAAGATGTCGCTGCGCTACCAGGGTTTCCTCAAGGGAGCCTCCGCCGTGCCGGACTCGATCCGCCTCTCCACGGCCGGCGCGTCCATGCAGCAGTCGAATATCTACCGGAAGAACATCACCCGGCTGGAAGGCGAGGAGCGCCGGCTGAAGACCATGATGGAAAAGACCGACGCGCGCGTGGCGGAAGTGGTGGCCGCACGACGCCGGTCGGTGCTGCCGCTCGCGGGACTCGCGGCGGTACTCCTCGCCGCCGGCGCGGTGCTCTTCGCGACGGAGCGAGCACGCCGCGTTGCGTCTTGACGCCATTTCCCCTTCCCCCTATTCTAGGCGGACCGGAATCCCGGGGCCGCATAGCCCAGAAGGAGTAACGAATGACGTACGTCGTCACGGGCAACTGCCAGAAATGCCGTTTCACCGATTGCGTCGTGGTCTGCCCGGTCGACTGCTTCCATGGCGACGATGAGATGCTCTACATCGATCCCGATTCCTGCATCGACTGCGACGCCTGCGCGCCCGAATGCCCCGTCGAGGCGATCTACCCCGAAGAAGACGTGCCCGACGATCAGAAGCAGTGGATTCAGGTCAACGCCGACCGCGCCGCCGGGCTCCCGATCATCACCGACAAGCAGGACGCGCTCCCGACGGCGGAAGCGCGCAAGAAGGAACTCGGCTTCTAGATCCGCTCTGCAACGCGGCCACGACGCACAAGCG
This sequence comes from Candidatus Krumholzibacteriia bacterium, assembly GCA_035762505.1. GTDB lineage: Bacteria > Krumholzibacteriota > Krumholzibacteriia > WVZY01 > JAKEHA01 > JAKEHA01. Next base: position 234 of record DASTOO010000447.1, on the reverse strand, counting down.
CCCCGGTCATCGACCGGGGCCTCTTTTTCGGTCAGCTCTGCTTCGGCTTGTCGCGCACCAGATCCGCGCGCTTCAGGTGCAGCGCGTCGAAGCTCTCCCCCGAGATCACGTAGTACCACCGCGCGAAACGCGCGTTCAGGTCGTCGGCGCGCTTCTGGCCCGTCGCGACGCGGTTCTTCCAGCGGTCGTGCTCCGTCTGGATATCCTTCTGGCGCCGCTCCTCGAGCGTCAGCG
>DASTOO010000446.1:0-7463 GCA_035762505.1 Candidatus Krumholzibacteriia bacterium | reverse complement strand
ACCCGTCGCGAAGGACGCCGATGTCGAGCCCCACGACGTCGCCCTCTTCGAAGGGCCGGTCGTCCGGGATGCCGTGCACGACCTCTTCGTTCACCGAGATGCATGTCGCGGCCGGATACCCGTGGAAGCCCTTGAAGGCCGGCTTCCCGCCGCGCTCGACGATCAGGCGCTCGATCTCCGTGTCCAGCTCGCGCCGCGTCCGTCCCGGACGGATGAAGTCGCGCGCGAACTCGAAGCACTCGACGACGATCGCTCCGTTGGCCTGCATGGTCTCGATCTGATCAGGCTTCTTCAGGACGATCATGACAGCACACGCTCGATGGCCCGCGTGACCTCGTCGACCGGAAGCGCGCCGTCGATCTCGTGCATCGCGATCCGGCCGCGATAGTACGCGAGAATCGGGCGCGTTTGCTTCTCGTAGACGTCCAGCCGGGCCGAGATCGTCTCGGGCCGGTCGTCGTCGCGCTGCACCAGCTTTCCGCCGCAGCGGTCGCACACGCCTTCCACCGCGGGCGGGTTGTTCTTCACGTGCCAGACGGTCTTGCACTGCGTGCAGGTCCGCCGCCCCGACAGCCGGTCCAACACCGCGTCTCGCTCCACATCGAGCACCACGACCGCATCGAGCTTCTGCCCCAGTTCCGCGACGAGCCGGTCCAGGCCTTCCGCCTGGCCGATCGTGCGCGGGAAACCGTCGAGGAGCCATCCCTTCAGGCTCCGGTCCCGGCCCGCGTCGACGATCGCGTCGCGCATCAGCGCGAGGACGACGTCATCAGAGACGAGCTGGCCGGACGCCAAGATGTCCTTCACCTTCTTCCCCAGCTCCGTCTCCCGGGCGATCGCGTCGCGCAGGAGGTCTCCTGTGGAGAGGTGCCGGAGCTTCAAACCTTCCCGGAGCCGCTCGGCCTGCGTTCCCTTGCCGGACCCCGGGGGACCAAACAGAACCAGATTCATCTAGCCCCTGCGCCCCCGCAGGCGGCCGTGCTTCACGAAACCCTCGTAGTGTCGCATCAGAAGGTGCGACTCGATTTGCCGCAGCGTATCCAGCATCACGCCCACCACGATCAGAAGCCCGGTGCCGCCGAAATAGAAGGGCACGTTGGCCTTGGTGATGAGGATGTCGGGAAGCACCGCGATGAACGCGAGAAAAACGGCCCCCGGGAGCGTGATGCGCGTCAAAATGCGATCGATGTACTCGGCGGTGCGCTTGCCGGGACGAATGCCCGGGATGAAGCCGCCCGACTTCTTCATGTTGTCGGCCAGGTCCACCGGATTGAGGACGATCGCCGTGTAGAAGTACGCGAAGAAGATGATGATCAACGAATACAGAATGATGTAGACCGCGTGCCCCGGCGACAACCACAGCGTGATGGTCTGCAGGAACGTCAGGTTCTGGAACAGCGCCGCGATGGTGCCCGGGAACATGATGAGCGACTGGGCGAAGATGATCGGAATCACGCCCGCGATGTTGACGCTCAGGGGAATGAAGCTCGCCTGGCCGCCGTACACGCGCCGGCCCACCACGCGCTTGGCGTACTGGACGGGAATGCGCCGCTGTCCCTGCGTCACGAAGATGATGCCGGCCGTGATCAGCACCATCGCCAGGAGCAGGAGGGCCAGCTAGAACGGCGTCATCTGACCCAGCTGGACCGCGCGCAGCGTGTTGAGCGCGTCGATCGGGTAGCGGGCGATGATGCCGATGGTAATAATGAGCGAGATGCCGTTGCCGATGCCGCGCTCCGTGATCTGCTCGCCGAGCCACATCACGAAGACCGTTCCCGCCGTCAGCGTAAGGATGGTAAGGAGGCGGAAGCCCCAGCCGGGGAACATCACCGCGGACGCGCCGCTCGGGCCGCTCATGTTCTCCAGGAACATGGCGATGCCGAAGCCCTGGATCACGGACAGGACCACCGTGCCGTAGCGCGTGTACTGCGTGATCTTCTTGCGCCCCTCGTCGCCTTCCTTGGCCAGCTTCTCGAAGTACGGGATGACCGCCTGGAAGAGCTGCAGAATGATCGACGCGCTGATGTAGGGCATGATGCCCAGCGCGAAGATCGTCGCCTTCTCCAGGTTGCCCCCCGCAAACAGGTCGTACAGCCCCAGGATGGTGCCCCGCTGCTGCTCGAAGAACTCGGCCAGCACGGACGCGTCCACGCCCGGGGTCGTGATGTGACTCCCGACGCGATACACGATGAGCAGCCCCAGGGTGAACATCACCCTGCGCTTCAACTCCGGAATGCTGAAAATCTCCTGAATCTTGTTGAACATGACTTCCTAAGAGTTCCCGCGCCGGCGACCGTCCGGTCAGCCGACGATGTTCACCTGGCCGCCGGCCTTCTCCACGGCTTCCTTCGCCTTCTTGCTGCACGCGTGCACGGTGATCGTCAGGGACTTCGTGATCTCGCCGTCGGCGAGCAGTTTCACCGGGTTGTTCAGGTGGCGAATGAGGCCGCTCTCGAGCAGCTTCTCGATGTCCACGGCCGTACTGGCGTCGAACCGCTCCAGGTCGCTCAGATTGATGACCTGGTACGGGACGCGGAAAATGTTCGTGAACCCGCGCTTGGGGATGCGGCGCTGGAGCGGCATCTGGCCGCCCTCGTACCACGCGTGCTGGGTGTTGCCCGTGCGCGCCTGCGTCCCCTTGTGGCCGCGCGTGGCCGTCTTGCCGTGGCCGGAGCCCGGCCCGCAACCCACGCGCTTGCGCTTCTTCTTCGCGCCGGAGGCCGGCTTGAGCGTGTTGAGTTCCATGGTGCTACGCCTCCTCGACGCGCACGAGGTGGCGGACCACGTGCAGCATGCCGCGGATCTGCGGCGTGTCCGTCTTCTCGATGGTCTGATAGGTGCGGCGGAAACCGAGCGCTTCCATGGTGCGGTGCTGCTTGATCGGCGCGCCGCTCAGGCTCTTGATCTGCGTGATGCGAATCGTCTTAGCCATTGCGCGCCTCGATTCCGAAGAGCTGGTTGATCGAGATTCCGCGCCGGCGCGCAACGTCCTTGGCACTCTCCAGTTGCAGAAGCGCCTCCATGGTCGCCTTCGTCAGGTTGTGCGGGTTCGTGGAACCGAGCGACTTCGCGAGGACGTCGCGCACGCCCGCCGACTCCATCACGGCGCGCACCGCGCCGCCCGCGATGACGCCGGTGCCCGGCGTCGCCGGCTTCAGGATCACCTTGCCGGCGCCGAACTTGCCGTAGACCGTGTACGGGATGGTGCCGCCCATCAGCGGAATGCGCACCATCGCGCGCTTGGCGGACTCGCCCGCCTTGCGGATGGCGTCGCTGATTTCATTCGACTTGCCGAGGCCGATGCCGACGCGACCCATACCGTCGCCCACGCACACGAGCGCGTTGAAGCTGAAACGGCGGCCACCCTTCACGACCTTCGCCACGCGGTTCACGTAGATCGTGGTCTCGATGTACTCGGGACCCGAGCGATCGCGCTCCGGCCGCGGTCCGCGCCGGCCGCGATCGTCCTTGCCACGGCCTTGCCCGCCGCTGCCGCGCTGCGGCGCGCGGCTCCCCCGCTGCTGTCCCGGCCGGTTGTCCGGCCGCTGATTCGTTCCGGTTTCCACTACGACGCCCTCCGTCCGTGTGCTGGTGACCTAAAAGTCGAGCCCGTGCTTGCGCGCCGATTCCGCGAGCGCAGCGACACGGCCGTGGTAGAGATATCCGCCGCGGTCGAACGCCACCTTGCTGACGCCCTTCTCCTTCGCGGCCTCGGCGAGGAGGCGGCCCACTTCGCGCGCGAGGGTCGTCTTGCGCCCGGCAGCGGTCGCGGCGGCTTCCCCGTCCTTGGCCTTCATGCCCTTGCCGGCCGGCTTCGCGGTCGCCGGGGCCGCGGCCTCCGCCGCCGGGGCGTCGAGCTTCAGACTCGAAACCGACACGAGCGTGCGCCCGGCCGTGTCGTCGATGATCTGCGCGTAGATGTGCGTGTTCGAACGGAACACGCACACACGCGGCCGCTCCGGGGTTCCGATGACGCGGTTGCGCACCCGCTTGTGGCGCCGCCACCGCTTGTACTCACTGGCACTGTGCATTTTCTTCTTCATGACGATTCGTTCCTTCTCAGCGCGCTACGCGCCGCTGGCGGCCGACTTGCCGGCCTTGCGCACGATGGTTTCATCGGAGTACTTGATGCCCTTGCCCTTGTAGGGCTCGGGCGCGCGCAGCGCGCGGATCTCCGACGCCACCTGGCCAACCCGCTGCCGGTCGATCCCGGACACACGGATCTTGGTCGGTTCGGGGGTCTCCACCGTGATGCCCTCGGGCACCGGGAAATCGATCGGGTGCGAGTAGCCGATGGTGAGGGTCACGACTTTGCCCTTGGCCTCGGCCTTGTACCCGACGCCCACGATCTCGAGGTCCCGCGTGAAACCTGTCGACACACCCTTGACCATGTTGGCCAGGTGCGCGCGGGTGGTCCCGTGGGCGGCGCGAACCGGCTTGAGATCGTTCGCGCGCGTCACGATCAGCTCATTGGCCTCGAGCGCCACCTTGCAGCTCGCGGGCACCGCCAGGAAAAGGCTCCCCTTGGGGCCCTTGACCGTGACCTTCGCGGCTTCGACGTTTACCGTCACGCCCGATGGTATGCCCACCGGCTGTTTCCCGATTCGCGACATTTCCAGACCGTCCGTTCTCGTTACCAGATCTCGCACATGATCTCGCCGCCGATGCCGCGCTTGCGGCACTCGATGTCGGTGAGAATGCCCTGCGACGTCGACACGATCGCGATGCCGTACCCGCCCAGCACGCGCGGCAGGTGCGTGCGGCCGGTGTAGACGCGGCGGCTCGGGCGGCTGACGCGCTGCGCGCCGTTGATCACGGGCGCGTTTTCCCGCGTGTACTTGAGGTAGACCCGCAGGAGCCCTTGGCGGTTGTCCTCGATGTACTTGACCCCGTGCACGTAACCGGCGTCGATGAGGATCTTGCTCATCTGCGCCTTCACGCGCGAGGCCGGGATGTCCACGTGCTTCTGCTTCGCATTCGAGGCGTTGCGAAGCCTCGAAAGGTAATCCGCAATGGGATCCGTCATTGCCATATCTTCTCTCTTCTCCTGAAGCTAGCGGACCGTGTCGGACGTTCGACGCGATTTCCGCAGCGCGCTATAAATGTCGTTCGCGCGAGGACCCTGAGCGGAGAACGTCCGAACGGTCCGCGCCGAAGCCTACCAACTTGCCTTCACGACCCCCGGCACTTCGCCCTGCAGGGCGAGATCCCGGAAGCAGATCCGGCAAATGCCGAAGCGGCGCAGATACGCGCGCGAACGGCCGCACTTGTTGCAGCGATGGTACCCGCGCACCTTGAACTTCGGCGTGCGCTTGGATTTAACGATCCAGGATGTCTTGGCCACGTTTCTCTCCTGCCGTTTCTTGTCGCCGTCCGCTAGTTCTTGCGGAACGGCATCCGCATGTGCGTCAGCAACGCGAGCGCCTGCTCATCCGTCCGCGCCGACGTCACGATTGTGATATCCATCCCGAAGACCTGCACGATCTTGTCGTACTCGATCTCGGGGAAGATGATGTGCTCCTTGATGCCCATCGTGAAGTTGCCGCGCCCGTCGAAACCGCGCGCCGGCACGCCGCGAAAGTCGCGGATACGGGGCAGCGACAGGTTCACCAGGCGGTCATAGAACTCGTACATGCGCTCGCCGCGCAGCGTAACCTTGCAGCCGATGGGCATGTTCTCGCGCAGCTTGAAGGCCGCGACCGAGATGCGCGCGCGGTTGAGACGCGGCTTCTGCCCGGTGATGAGCGCGAGGTCGGCCATGGCGGAGTCGACGAGCTTGCCGTTGCTCACGGCCTCGCCCACGCCCATGTTGACCACGATCTTCTCCATCCGCGGCACTTCCATGATGTTCTTGAAGCCGAATTCCTTCCGCAGGGTCGGAACGACTTCCTTCTCGTAATATTCGTGCAATCTCGCCATCGTTCACTCCATCAGGATCGCGGCTACTCGCCGGCGATCATTTCGTCGCACGCGTTGCAGACCCGCACCTTCTTGCCGCTGGCCAGCGCGCCGCTGTGCGTGCGCGAAGGTTTGCCGCACTTGGGGCACACCAGCATCACGTTGGAAACGTGAATCGAGGCTTCCTTCTCGATGATGCCGCCCTGCTGCTGCTGCGAGCGCGGGCGCGTGTGGCGCTTGACCAGCTGGATCTTCTCCACGATCACGCGATTCTTGTCCGGAATCACCATGATCACGCGGCCGGTCTTGCCCTTGTGGTTGCCCGAAATCACCCTGACTGTGTCGTTCTTCACGATCCTCTGCATGATCACTCCCGTGCTACAGCACTTCCGGCGCCAACGAGACGATCTTCATGAACTTCTTATCGCGAAGCTCGCGCGCAACCGGGCCGAAGATACGAGTCCCGATGGGCTCCTTGTTGTCATTGATGATCACCGCGGCGTTCTCGTCGAACCGGATGAACGTCCCGTCGCTGCGTCGGGTCTCCTTGGTGGTGCGGACGATCACGGCCTTGGCCACCTGCCCCTTCTTGACCAGGCCGCCGGGGATTGCAACCTTGACCGACACCGAGATGACGTCCCCGATGGAGGCGCTGCTCTTCCGCGTCGAGCCGATCACCTGGATGCACTGCAGGCGCTTGGCGCCCGAGTTGTCGGCTACCTGAAGCATGGTCCGCATCTTGATCATTGCTGTTACCTGTCCAGTTCCGGTCGTGACTACTTCGCGCGCTCGATCACTTCGATGAGCCGCCAGCGCTTGAGCTTGCTCAGCGGCCGCGTCGACATGACGAGGACCTTGTCCCCGACGTTGCACGTGTTTTCTTCATCGTGGGCGTAGAGTTTGGTGGTGCGCTTGACGTACTTGCCGTACGAGCTGTGCTTCACCAGTCGCTCCACCGACACCACGATGGTCTTGTTCATCTTGCTGCTCTCCACCAGACCGACGAATGTCTTGCGCCGGTTCGGGCGGGGCGTTGCTTTCGTTTCCGTCATCTTTCAACCCGTCCTGTGGTTCCGCTACTTCGCGGCGATTTGCTTCTGGCGAATCACGGTGCGCGCCCGCGCGATGTCCTTGCGCAGCAGGCGCACGCGCAGCGGATTGTCCAGCTGGCGCAGCACGAGCTTCACGCGCAGGCCCGCCATCTCGTCGAGCAACGACTCCTTGTGCGCCTCGAGCTCCTCGATCGTCATGTTCTTCAGTTCTTGCGCCTTCATGGCCTAGTCCTCCTGGTCACGACGAACGAATTTCGTCTTGCAGGGAAGCTTGGAAGCCGCCAGCTCGAGCGCGCGCTGCGCGACGTCGAGGGGAACGCCCTCCAGCTCGAAGAGCACGCGCCCCGGCTTGACCACGGCGACCCAGTACTCGGGGTTGCCCTTCCCCTTGCCCATGCGCGTCTCGGCGGGCTTTACCGTGACCGGCTTGTCGGGGAAGATCCGGATCCAGAGCTTGCCGGCGCGCTTCATGTGTCGCGTGATGGCGACGCGGGCGGCCTCGATCTGCCGGTT
>DASTOO010000445.1:0-2315 GCA_035762505.1 Candidatus Krumholzibacteriia bacterium | reverse complement strand
GCCGCCCCCGGGGTTGTCCACGTCGATGCGGAGCAGCTTGCCCTCCAGGCGCGAGAGATTCTGGCTCAACCCCGACTGGCCGTCGTCGCCGAGGCTCACGTAGAGGTAGCCGTCGGGCCCGAACGTGACGCAGCCGCCCTTGTGGTGGAGGTTCACCTGCGGGAGCACCAGGATGCGATGCTCGCTGGCGGGGTTGCAGAGGTCGGGATCGGAGACACTCGCGGTGAAGCGGGAGAGGATGGTGCGGCGCGGCGATTCATTGGTGTAGGTCACGTACAGGAACCGGTTGCTCTCGTAGTCCGGGTGGAAGGCGAGGCCCAGGAGCCCGCCCTCGGTCTGGGTGGTCACGGAATCTGCGATGTCCAGAAACAGCGTTCGCGCCGCCACCGCCGGGTCGTTTTCGAACACGAAGATCCGTCCCGCGCGCTCCACGACGAAGAGCCGGTCGGTGCCGTCGCGCGGATCCTGGATGTCGATCGGCTGCGTGAACAGCGGCAGATTCGGGAACGCGGTGTCGGCCAGGGTGGCGGAGGCGCTGCCCGCCGGCGTGGCGAGGATTCCCGCGGCAAGCGCGACGAAACGCGGCGAAAACGCTCGGTGATGCATCGGTTTCACGCTCCGGTTGCAAGGATAGCACCGGCGGGGGGCGGACGCGACCGCGGGCGTGCGGCGTCTGTGAGGGCGATGACACGGGGGCATTCGCCCGGCCGTCCGGCCCGTCCCGCTACACCCCATCCTCCCGCCGTGATACGATGCGGGCGAGGAGGTCTCCATGTCGTTCCCGCTCCGTCTGTTCGCCGGATCATTGGCCGTCGCCGCGTCCGTCCTCGCTCCGCCTGCCCGGGCCCAGGAGGCCGCGCAGCCGCCCGACACGGCCGCGACGGACAGCGCGGTGGTCGTGGTGCGCAAGCCCACGATCCCGATCGTGCCGTTCTTCATCGAGGGAATCGAGGACACATTCTACACGGCGACCCTCGACGTGCCGGAGGATCGGGAAAAACCCGGCGGTCGCGAGGTTTCGCTTCACATCGTGATCGTCCCCGCCCTCGAGAAGGGGACGAAGGAGCCGCCGTTGTTCGACATCGCGGGCGGCCCGGGAGTCGCGGCGACGTCGGGTGCTGCGGAATACGCGGGCATCCTGCGCGCGCACCGCGAGCGCCGCGACGTGGTGCTCGTCGATCAGCGCGGCACGGGCCGGTCGAACCCGCTCCGCTGTTCCGAACTGGAAGCGGCGACGAAACTCGACGACATGTACGACCCCGCCGCCGTGCGCCGTTGCCGCGAGGAGTTGGCGAAGACCGCGGACCTCTCCCGCTACCTCACGATCGACGCGGTGCGTGACCTCGAGGACGTACGCAGCGCGCTCGCCTACGATCGCATCGACCTCGCCGGGCTCTCGTACGGGACGCAGGTGGTCCAGATGTACATGCGCGAGTACCCGCAGAACGTGCGCGCGGCCGTCATGCTGGGGGCGGTGCCGCTGGGCGAGAAGATCCCGCTCCACCACGCCCGCAACGCCGAGGAGGTGCTCCAGCGCATCCTCGACGATTGCGACGCCGACCCCGACTGCGGACGCGCGTTTCCGTCGCTGCGCCGCGAGTGGACGGAGGTGCTCGCGCGGCTCGATGCCGACCCGGTGCGCGTCGAGTACGTGGACTCGACCGGAGCGCGCATGGTCGTGATCCGGCGCGGGCCGTTCTGCGAGGCGCTGCGATCCGCCATGTACACCATAACGTTGCAGCGGCGCATCCCGTTCATCGTCCACCAGGCCGCGCAGGACGACTTCCAGCCGTTCCTGCGCATGGCGCTGTGCGGGGACGGCACCGGGTTCATCGCCGGGGGGATGTACCTGTGCGTGACCTGCCCGGAGGGCACCGCGCGCATCGCCGCCGACGAGATCGAGCGCGCGACCGCGCGGACGTTCCTCGGGCGCTGGCGCGCCGATCAGCAGGTCGGCGCGTGCGTCGCATGGGGACTGGCCCCGCTTGCGGACGACGACCTGCGGCCCGTGACCTCCAACGTGCCGACCCTGTTCATCAGCGGGGGCATGGATGCGGCGACGCCGGTCGCGTGGGCGCAGGAGATCTCGTCGCGCCTCACCAACAGCCTGGTCCTGGTGATCGACCACCTCGGCCATTTTCCGGACGGCCTTGAGCACATGGAGTGCTACGACGCGGTCATCGCGCAGTTCTTCCGCACCGGGAGCGTGGTGGGGCTGGACACCTCCTGCCTGGACGCCATGACGCCGCCCGGGTTCGTGATCGAGTAGCGCCGCCGCAAGTTTCGGAAAGCGCCGCTTGGAAAACGGTGCTTCC
>DASTOO010000444.1:0-13278 GCA_035762505.1 Candidatus Krumholzibacteriia bacterium | reverse complement strand
TCACAATGCGTTCCCGGTATGTCTTGAACCATGAAGAGAGCCACACCCGCCTCGAGCCGACGTGGAACGACGGCGGGCCCGCCATGGCCCTTGTCATTGATTTCTGATCGAACAGAGGCTCCCATGAGATGGCCGGTGCAGTGCGCCGTTCTGCCCGCGCCCGCACGTTGCGATCGTTCCCTGTAATGGCCCGGGCGGTTCGCCCGCGGTGGCGCTGACCATCCGCTTGTGAAGGCTCGGGGGTTCACCCGAAAGAAGTCGGTTGACGAGGGCGCGTTCCGCGCATATAGTTGCTGATGACAACAAAAGGAGTGCCCATGACCCCGACCACGACATCCCGCGCCGAGGCTTCTCTCGATCGCGACGCGCGCGCCCTGTACGAGGCGCTGAACGATCTGGTGCGGCTGTATCAGTTCCGGGACCGGAACGTGATCTGCTGCAACGACGTCTCGGTGACGCAGTGCTACGGCCTGCAGGCGCTGTCCCGTGGCGGGGCCATGACGCTGGGGAGTCTTGCGCGGGAGCTGTTCCTGGACAAGAGCACGGCGAGCCGCGTCGTGGAGGCGCTCGAGCGCAAGGGATACGTGGCGCGGTCGACCCATCCGGACGACGCGCGCGCGATCGAGATCGCTCTGACCGCGCGCGGGCGCAATCTCCACAGGAAGATCGAGGACACGCTGGTGGAGGAGGAGAAGCGCCTGCTCGCCGGGTTTGCGCCGGACGTCCGCCTCGCGGCGACGGAGCTCATCCGCAACCTCGCCCGCGCGACCGCGGACCGGATGGGGGTCCACCCGACGACGTGCTGCAATACGGTGACCCCGGGCGAGTAATGTTTCTTTTGCGCACATATAGTTGCTACTGACAACAAACATGAGGAGTCCGTCATGAGTGATCGAACGATATCAAGCGGGTCCGCGAAGGACGTTCGCGCGTGGACCATACGGCCCGCGACGGGGGACGACCTTACCTCCGTGCGCGCCCTGCTCGCGCTGGCGCGCCTGCCCTGGGACGGATTGGTGGACCAGTTCGGCGCGGGGTACGCCGTCGCGGAGGCGGAGGGACACGTCATCGGCGTCGCGGGGTTCGAGACGCACGGCGACCATGGACTGCTGCGATCCGTCGCGGTGGCGCCGGAATGGCGGCTCCGCGGCGTCGGCGAGGCGCTCGTCGCGGAGCGGATCGAATGGGCGCGCGAGCGCGGGCTGGAATCGGTGCACCTGCTCACCACGGACGCCGCGCGCTACTTCGAGCGCTTCGGGTTCCGGACCGTCGCGCGGGATGATGCTCCCGCGCCCATCCAGGCGTCGCGCGAGTTCGCGATCGTGTGCCCGGAGAACGCGCGCCTCATGCGCTACCTGGCTGCGGGGCGCCCGGAAGCCGAGGCGTGCTGCGGCGGCGACTGCGCGTGCAATGAAGGCGTGCCGCTCGGTGAGGCGCGCGATGGCGAGGAAATCCGCGCCGTCGTCCGTGAACACTACGCGGCGGCCGCGCGCCAGGCGTCGAAGCAGGTGTCCGCGTCGTGTTGTGGCGGCGGGAGGTCGTGCGCGGACCCGATCACTTCGAACCTGTATTCGTTCGACGAGACGACCGGCCTCCCGGACGGCGCCGTGCTCGCGTCGCTCGGATGCGGGAACCCCACGCTACTCGCGGAACTGCGCGCCGGCGAGACCGTGCTGGACCTCGGATCGGGCGGCGGCATCGACGTGCTGCTCTCCGCGAAGCGGGTGGGTCCCACCGGGTTCGCCTACGGAATCGACATGACCGACGAAATGCTGGCGCTCGCGCGGGAGAACCAGCGAAGGGCGGGCGTCGCGAACGTGGCGTTCCTGAAGGGTGAGATCGAGGCGATCCCGCTCGCGGACGAAAAGGTCGACGTGATCATCTCGAATTGCGTCATCAATCTGTCAGCCGACAAGCGGCGTGTGCTGGCCGAAGCGTTCCGCGTGCTGAAGGCGGGCGGCCGCTTCGCGGTGAGCGACATCGTCGTGCGGCGCGAGATTCCGGCGGCGATCCGGCGCAGCGCGGAGCTGTGGGCCGGGTGTGTCGCGGGCGCGCTGGAGGAATGGGCCTACCGGGACCTGCTCGCGGAAGCGGGGTTCACCGACATCGAAGTGGTGCCGACGCGGATCTACTCGCGGGAGGACGCGAAGGCCATGGCCATCGACGCCACGATCGGCGACGCGGCGCTGGATGCCGTGGACGGCGCGTTCATGAGCGCATTCGTGCGCGCAACCAGGCCGGCCGCGTGAGCCGGCGCGCACGCCGTCGTGTGACCAGCGACGAAATTCTCATGCAGGAAGGGAGGTGCGCGATGAAAACGATCCAGATAGCGGGCTGCTGTGGAGGCGGCTGCGGCTGCGGTTGCGACGACTGATCCCCGCCGGCGCGGCGATGGCGACGGGCCGCCCCGTCGCCACGCCCTTCCCGCCGGCGCCGCGAAGCCTCCTGTCGACGCCTCCGGCACTCGGTGATATAATCACCGCCGCTTGTTGTTCGAAGCCAGCCACGCATTGAAGCCCTCTACCCTGAGGAGGAAACGAGATGCGTTACCGAACTCCAGTTTCCGGCGCGGTGGCTTTGCTGGCCGCGGCATTCTTCTTCTCCCCGTCCCTCGCAGGCATCCGACCCGCTGAAACGCCCGCGCCCTCGGCGGGTGCCCGCGCCCCGCTCGCCGCCATGGAGCCATCCCCCGGGGCGCTGGTGCCGGTGCGCCCGGCGCCGCTCGATCCTCCACCGAATCCTCCACTGTCGGCGTCCGTCGACTGCTTCAACTTCGACACCAACGGGGCCGTGTCGGGGACATACTTCATTCCGCCCGACCCGCACTGCGCGGCCGGACCCGATCACGTGGTCGTCATCGGCAATACCATCATCGAGTGGCGGCCCAAGGATCCGCTGCCGGCGGCGCCGGACGTCCAGATCAGTCTGCGTGCGTTCTTCTCGGCGCTGCCGGGGCCGCCGCCCGGACCGGGAACGACGCTCGGCACGTTCACATTCGATCCCAAGGTCATCTACGACCAGTATCGCCAGCGCTTCGTCGTGATCGCCCTGGAACTGTGGGACACGGCGTTCGGGGATCCTTCCGACGAGTCCCGCATTCTCGTGGCGGTGTCGAAGGGCACCGATCCGAACCTCGGGTGGATTCTCCACTCCATCGACGCGAAGACGAGCATCGGCGGAATCGACCGCTGGGTCGACTACCCCGGGCTTGCGGTGGGCGAGGATGCCGTCTATGTGACGAGCAACATGTTCGCCTTCGTCGCCGGCGGCAGCGCGTTCGGCGGCGTCCGGCTCTGGATCATCGACAAGGTCCCCACCTACGCCGGGCCCGACAACAGCATCGCCTTCACCGTGCACGACCCGTATCTGGCGGCGGGGATCGCCACGACCACGCAACCGGCCCACATGTTCGACGTGCTGCCGCCCGGCTCGAACGGCTTGCCGCTCGGGACCTTTCTCCTCAGCTACTCGGGATTGAGTGACGGCGTGAACGAATACATCCAGGTCGTCGAGGTCACCGATCCCCTCGGTGGTGGCGGCGGACCGTTCTTCGCGCAGCAGTTCTTGAATTTCGGCAACATCGATGACACCGCTTTCGGCCTGTCCGACGCGGCGCAGTTCGGCATCGCCGATCTGATCGAGGTCAACGACCGCCGCGCGCTCAACGCCGTGTACCGGGCACGGAACATCTGGACGTGCGCGGAGCTCCGGCCCGTCGCCGGGCCCGACGTCGGCCAGACCACGGCGCACTGGTGGAGAATCGACGCGGGTTTGAACCCGGTGCTGGTACCCACCGACCAGGGCAATGTGGGCGCCGAAGATCTCGGCGCCGGCACCTGGACGTTCTATCCCTCGGTGATGGTCGACTGCGAGCTCAACATGGCGATTGGCTTCTCCGCGTCCAACCAGGCGTTCTTCGCGGGCGCGTACTACGCCACCCGCCGGTTCGCCGATCCCCCCGGCTTCATCGCGCCCACCGACGTCCTCAAGCCGGGCGTCGCGCCCTACAAGCGCTATTTCAATGGCCCGCGCAATCGCTGGGGCGACTACAGCGGCCTGGCACTGTGTCCGCTCGGCGAAGCGGACTTCTGGGTGTTCAACGAGTACGCGGGTCCACAGGGAACGCCGGGTGTGGGCAGCATGGGCCCGGAGGACGGCCGCTGGTTCACGGCCATCGGCAGATTCCGCATCAAGCAGCCGACCGCGGCGGGTGAGACGCCGGTAACGACGCGGCTCGCTCAGAATGCACCCAACCCGTTCAACCCGAACACGTCGATCCGGTTCACGCTGGCGGCGGCCGGACACGCGAGGGTCGAGGTATTCGACGCCGGGGGGCGGCACGTGCGAACGCTGGTGGACGAATCGCGGCGTGCAGGGGACCACGAAGTCACGTGGAACGGTCGCGATGCGCGCGGCCACGTGCTGGCGTCGGGTGTATACTTCTGCCGCCTGTCGAGCGGGAACGTCATGGAAACCCGGAAGATGGTTTTGCTGAAATAGTTCGCGTCTCATTGATCTGACAGGAAGCCCGGCCACCGAGTCCGAGAGGGACTAGGTGGCCGGGCCGTTTTTCATGATGCAGCTCGACGCGGTGGCAGAGCGGCGCTCACTCCACCTCGCCGTGAATGAACCATCCCATGCGCCGCCGGTCGTAGAACATCCACAGAGAGCGTCCCGCCGCCGTGCGGACGAAGTAGTACTCGCGCTGCACCTCGCGCGTCCACCAGCCGCCGGAGACGATATACGGCCCGAAGGTCTCGCGTACGGTGCCTTCGTCGATGTGACGGATCAACTCCGCGCTCGCCTCGCGGCTGCGCCCCGGCGAGAACGGGACCGGCTTCGCGAAGATGCGTCGCACCAGCGGCGGCGACTTCACCGCCCGGGGTTGCGGCATCGCAACCGTGGTCACCGGCTGCCACGCGAAGCGCGCCTCCGGGAGATGCCCGTCGCGTAGCACCGCCTTCACGACGGCGTCGTCGCCCAACTCGGCGCGTACGCGCGCCATCGCCCGCGCCGCGGCGGCCGTATCGCGAGCGGGGCGTTCGGTGAAGAAATCCCCCTGCGTGTGCGATGCCGCCGCGCCTTCCAGCTCGATCCGGATCGTCGTGACGCCGCGCGCGTCCGCGTGGGCGGCGAGCGTCCCCGCCAGGCGCAGCTGCAGCAATTCGGTCACCTGGGAGATGTCGAGCGTGGGGGAGGCCGGTTGCAGGCGCTCCGCCGTCTTCGTCCCGGTGTCGAACTCGAGTTGCACCGCCACCGCGGTCAGCACTTCGCCGCGATCGTCGAGGCGCCGCGCCAGCGACTGTACCTCGCGGTCGATCACCGCCATGAGGCGATCGAGACTTTCTTCGGGTTCATCGAGATGGATGGCCGCGCGTGCCGGCTCGCGCGGGATCGCGGGCTGCAACGGCGCGGTGAGCTCGCCCCTGGCGATTCTATATAAATGATGGGCGTCCTCGCCGAAGCGCTGGCGGATGCCGTTGCCGGGGAGGGAGAGAAATCCGCCGAGAGTGGTGATGCCGAGTTTGGCGAGCGCGTCGCGCGCCCCGGAGTCCATCCGGAGACACGAGAGTGGGACCTTGCCGGCGCGCGCCCGCTCGGCAGCGTCACACTCGCTCACCTCGACGCGCGGGCGTCCCGACGCCTTCGCGAGCGCGTAGGTCGCGAAGCGCGAGTAGCCCAGCACGATGGATGCCTCGAACCCGGTGCGGGCCGTTTCTATCTGGACCAGGGACGCCCACTTGAGAAGCGACGGGTAGAGAAGCGACAGCCCCGACGCGCCGAGCCAGAATACGCCGGGCTCGCTTGCGCTCGGCTCGACATCCGGCGTGTAGAAGCGCAGCGCATCGGTAAGCGCTGCGACGGCGGCGGCGACGTCACCCGGCGAAATCTCGCCCGCGCGGAGATCGGGAACGAGTGAGAGTGCCGCGGCGTAGCGAAGCCCGGGCAGCACGCGGTTCGCGCGAGCCCGCTCGTTGGACCAGAGGATCGTGCCCTGGGCGGCGTCGCGATCGACGACCGCGGCGGGGAGGCCGCACCACTGCGGATGCGCACGCAGCAGAATCTGCAGCGGAAACTCGGGAAGATTCAAACAGGCGATTCGTGATACCATTTTGCGCAGCGCTACTTCCAGAAATTCGCCGCTTCTACAGGAGAAACCGATCGATGAAACACCCCCCCCGCCCGTCCGGCTTTGCCGCGCTTCTCTTCATGTTCGCCGTCGCGCCGGCTGCCTTCGCCGCCGCACCGCCGGTCGACCGTGCCAGCGTCCCCAGCGGCGTCCTCTACGATCTCGCCCTTCCGGTGGCGCACGTCGATCGCTTCGACGGGACCGCTTCCGCGCCGGCCGCGAACGCGGCGACGCTGCGCCAGGCGGTGTTCGAGCTCACCCGCGCCTCACTCGACGCCCCGGCGTGGCCGAGCCCGCGCGCGTTCAAGGACGACGGGGATCTCACCGTACGCATCGGCCTCGTCGACGTGCGCTACGAGCGCATCCGCGCAGACGCCGAACGATCCGGCGCCGCGCGCGTCGAAGGCGGGCGTCTCGTGCTCGATCCGGGCGCGCTGGAAGCCGCCCGCGCGTTTCTCGCCGCACCTGTCCGCGGCTACACCTATCGCGGCGCGGACGTGTCGTTCGTTCTGGACACGCGATGGCTCGTCGGTAACGCCGGCGCGCGGCCCGCGCGCGTGGAGATCGACTTCGGCGACGGCGCCGGCTACCGCCTCGTTCGCTGGGACGAAAGCGTCGCCGTGCGCTACCCGGCGACGGGCGACTATACCGTTCGCCTCCGCGCGATCGACGCGAGCGGGGAAGCCCTTCAAGCCGCATTCGGCTTCGCGGTGCGGGCGCTCCTGGCCCCCGCGCCCAACGACACCATCCCGCTCACCGGCACGATGGCCTACAACGGCGGCACCGCCACCGGCCGCGCGTTCGTCTATCTGTCCGACGCCAATCCCGTCCTCACCCGGCCCGCCGTCGTGGTCGAAGGATTCGACATCGACAACACGATGAACTGGGACGAGCTCTACGCGCTCCTGAACCAGGAGGGCCTGGTGGAGGAGCTGCGTGCGCGCGGCTACGACGCCGTCGTGCTCGACTTCACCGAATCTACCGAGTACATTCAGCGCAACGCCTTCGTGCTGGTCGACCTGCTGCACCAGGTGCAGGCGATGATCGGCCCGGCCGACGAGTATCCACTGGTCGGCGCCAGCATGGGCGGCCTCGTGTCGCGCTACGCGCTCGCCTGGATGGAGGCGAACGCCGACCCGCATCGCGTGCGGACCTTCGTCTCGTTCGACGTACCCCATACGGGCGCGAACATCCCGCTCGGCATCCAGTACTGGCTGGATTTCTTTTCCGACCAGTCCACCGAAGCGGCGGACCTGCTCGCTCGCCTCGACACCCCCGCCGCGCGGCAGATGTTGCAGTACCATCACACGACGCCTCCCGGTGCGACCGGCGAGGCCGATCCGTTGCGGGCGGCGTTCGCAACCGAACTCGCCGGTCTGGGCGACTATCCGTCGGAGCCGCGCCTGGTCGCCCTTTCCAACGGAAGCGGCATTGGCGCCAACCAGGGCTTCGCCGCCGCGGCGCAGATCATTCTCTACTCGTACGACAGTTTTCTCGTCGACGTGCGCGGCAACGTCTGGGCCGTCCCCGACGGGGGGCCGGCGCAGATTTTCCAGGGACTCCTCGATCCCATTCTGGTCCCGGCCGACGTCATGAACGTCACCGTGTCCGGGACACTCCCGTGGGACGGGGCACCGGGTGGATCCCGCAACTCGATGGCGCAGATGGATTCGGTGGCGGCGCCTTACGGCGACATCATCGCCCTGCACGAGCGCCACTGCTTCATCCCGACCGTGAGCGCTCTCGATCTCGCGACCACGGATCCGTTTTACGACATCGCCGGCGATCCGGACCTCCTTGCGCACACGCCGTTTGCGAATATCTTCGTCCCGGATGTCAATGAGCCGCACATCACAGTGACGCCGGAAAACGCCGTCTGGCTCCTCGACGAGATCGACCCGCCGGCCACCGCGGTTCGCAGCACAACGCCGTCGCCGGCGTTCGCGCTGATCGCGGCTGCGCCCAATCCCTTCGGTGACCAGACCGCCGTGCGCTGGGTGCTCGCGCGCGACGCGCGCGTGCGCGCGGAGGTCTTCGACGTGCGCGGCCGCCGTGTCGCAACACTGCTCGACGCCGCCCGTCCCGCCGGGCCGGGGGAAGTCCGTTGGACCGGCCGCGACGGGAACGGGCAGACGGTTGCCGCCGGCGTGTATTTCGTGCGGGTCGAAGCCGCGGGCGAAACGCGCACCCGCCGCCTGGTGCTCGTGCGCTGATCACGGATTCGGGTATGGATTCCCGCGGGATCCCCATGGATGCGACCTGCCCATGATTTGCCGCGGGCCCATGGTTCTCCCGCGGGGAACTATTTGGGCGGCAGCGTGCGCGCGAACTCGACACCCCGCTCGATCCATTTCAGCAGTGTCGCCGGCGTCTCGTAACCGGGCCGCTCCACGTAGACGAAGCCGGTCAGCGGCCGGCCGGTGAAATCCATCGGGCGCGTGTGCGGCTCCTGCAACGCGGTTTCGTAAGCGCCGGGGCCCACGCGGACCACGAGGTTGTCCTCGATGACGCCGCAGCACATGTTTCCTTCGAGCATGAACGAGATGCCGCCGAACATGTTCCGCTCGGAGACGCCCGGAGTGCCCCGCATGGCTGCACGGATCTTGCTGGCGGTGAGTTCGTTGAACGTCATGGATTCCTCCTCAATGTAGACCCGCGGGACCGCGGCACACGCCGGTGTGGCGCCATCCGGGGCCGCGTCGTTTGTCCTTGATGACGTGGACCTCCCACGCGAATGAATCGAATTCCAGCCGTTCGCTGCTCGCCTCGCCGCGAATGGAAACGAGCGAGCCGATGGACGGCGAGTCCGCTCTTTTGCGCGTGAGGCAGACGACCGCACTCTTGTGCGTGTTCGCGAGCCCCGAGAGCCGGCTCTGCACCGGCATGCGCAGGCGGGCGTCGTCGGAAAGGTCGAGGACGAGCACCGCGAATCCGCCCGAGCGCAGGAGGTGGTCCGCCGCGCGCGCCGCGGGCACGGTGCCGTCGACGCGAACGACGATCAGCGCGTCCAGGTCGACCCCCGACGCAGCGACATCCGGGGGATAGAAGCTCGAGGTCGCGGAAGCGATCCATGCGGCGGGTTCGCCGCGCTGCTGGGATTCCAGGACCAGATGGGTCGCGGCCGTGAGCGACGCACTCGTTTCCGCGCTCGATATCTCCACCAGCCGGCCGGCGAGGGCGTCGAGCGTCCACTCGCGGGAGGTGGGAGTCCCGGCCGGGCCCTGACGGATACCCAGCCGGGACAGAACGTGGGTCAGTGGTACAGAGGTGAGTGCGTTCAGACTCATGGCATGCCGGTGTGGGCGGGAGGGTAAGTGGTGCATCCCGCGCCGCACCGACCCCAGTAGTAAACAGACAATTGTCTTGTTTGGCAAGGGGCCTTATTTTGGGGGTCGGCCGGGTGGAGACACGAGGGGTGGGGGCGCCCGGAGGGGCAGCCCTGCCTTGACTCGATCCGCCCTAGTGCTTGTCGGGTCGCGCGCCGCCCGGGTACTATCAGCCATGCGTCGTTTGTGGACCGTTCGCGCGCGAGCCGACCAGCTACCCGCATGACCTACCGCGAGTACCGCTTCCTGGTCCTGTCCGACCTCTACCGCATGACCGGGCGCATGGACACGTCCGCTTTCCTCGCGCAGGTGCTGCGCGGGATCGCATTCAAGTACACCTTCTGGATGCGGACCTGCCGCTTCGCGGCCCGTCATCCGCTCCACCGCCTGTTCTGCTACCGCGTCGCGCGGGTGATGCTCAACCACTACACCTTCAAGTTCGGCATCTCGATTCCGCCGGAAACGGAGATCGGGAGCGGCTTCTACATCGGGCACTTCGGCGGAATCGTGGTGAACGAGCGCAGTGTCATCGGGAAGAACTGCAACATCTCGCACGGGGTGACACTCGGGGAAGCGAACCGCGGCCGCAACAAGGGCTGTCCCGTGATTGGAGACAACGTCTACATCGGTCCGGGGGCGAAGATCGTGGGGGCGGTAAGGGTGGGCAACAACGTGGCGATCGGAGCGAACTGTGTCGTGACGAAGGACGTTCCGGACGGTGCCGTGGTCGTGGGGATCCCGGGGAAGGTGATCTCGCAGGAGGGATCGGCGGGGTACGTGAACCTGACGGACTACGAAGGCAGGATTCGGTGAAGTCCCGCCTGATCGCCGCAGCGACCATCCTCCTGGTCGCGGGCGCTTTCGGCACCCGCGGGGCTGCTCCTCCCGGCGGCGACGAGACCATCGTGGACATCGACCACGCCGGCGATGTGGACCACTTCCTCGCCGCGATGGTCGATTCCGGGTTCAACGGGTGCGTGCTGATCGCGAAGGACGACCAGGTGATCCTCCACAAGGGTTACGGCCGGGCGGACCGTGCGCGTGCAGAGCCCGTCACCCTCGCGACGCCGTTCTGGATCGCCTCCATCTCCAAGCAATTCGCCGCCGCCGCGATCCTGAAGCTGGCGGATCAGGAGCGCGTTTCACTCGAGGATCCCGTTACGCGCTTCTTCGGGGACGTCCCGGCGGACAAGCGCGCCATCACGATTCATCAGCTGCTCACCCATACGGCCGGGTTGCAGCAGTACTACGCCGCCGACGGCATCGTCGACCGCGACGCCGCGGTGCGAGCCATCCTCGAGCGGCCTCTCGCCCGGCAGCCGGGCGAGGGTTTCGGATATTCCAACGACGCGTACAGTCTCATCGCCGCGATCGTCGAAATCGTCTCGGGCACGCCGTACGAAGTCTACCTGCGCGCGGAACTCCTGGAACCCGCGGGGATGATGCACTCGGGATTCTGGGGGCCCGCCGAGCATCCCGAGGTCGCGGACATTCTGGGGCAGGCGCCCGATTCGACGGTTGCGCGGCCCAACTGGGGGTTCCGCGGTGCGGTGGGGATGTACGCGACGGCCGGAGATCTCCATCGCTGGTATCGGGCGCTGGACGACGCCCGGGTGCTGTCGGCTTCCAGCCGGCGCCTTCTCTTCGCGCCGCACGTGGACCGTGAGACGGTCGATGTCGCCTATGTCACCAACGCCGAGGAACGCGACATCGATCTGGACACGGGGCTACGAGGGTTTCGGCCATGGTGCCGTGCTCGCGACCTATCCGCAGGAGCGCGTGGTCATCGTCGTCACCACGAACTCCGGTGAGCGAACGCGCGGCGTCCCGGTAAGCCACCATCTGGCGGAAAGGATCGCGACGCTGGTGTTCACTCCGCGCTGACAGTCCGCCCGGATTTGCGTCGATCCCGCCGCGGGCGGGCCGGAGAGTGTGCTAGGACAAACCGTGACACTCTGTTATATTGAGTTCCGATGTAACCACCACCGGCTCAACCCTCCTAAAGACATCACTCCGGCCCGGTCTTCTCCGGGTATGGCAGAGGCGGTCAGCAGGCAACCGCCTCTTTGCATTCATGGACGACGGTTGCCAGAAAAGAGATGTTCGGCATGAAGCCTGGTTCGAGCACTTCGACTATCAAGCGCATTGGCTTCATCGGCAATTATCTGCCGCGCCAGTGCGGTATCGCAACGTTCACGACCGACCTGTGCGAGGCGATCGCCGGGCAATTCACGAAGACGAGCTGCATCGCCCTGCCGGTCAATGACGTCGAGGCGGGCTACCCGTATCCCCCCAGGGTGCGATTCGAGCTGACGGAAAAGGATATCGAGTCGTACCGGCGCGCCGCCGACTTCCTGAACATCAACAACGTCGATCTCGTGTGCCTGCAGCACGAGTACGGCATCTTCGGCGGGCGCGCCGGCGGCCACATCCTCGCCCTGTTGCGCGATCTGCGCATGCCCGTCGTCACTACCTTCCACACCGTGCTGCGCGACCCCGATCCGGACCAGCGCCGGGTGCTGCAGGAAATAGCCGCTTTGTCGGATCGCGTGGTCGTGATGAGCCGGCGCGGCGCCGAGTTCCTGCGCGACATCTACGACGTGACGCCCGACAAGATCGACGAGATCCCGCACGGCATCCCGGACGTTCCGTTCGTGGACCCGAGTTTTCACAAGGACCTGTTCGGCGTCGAAGGCAAGACCGTGCTGTTGAGCTTCGGTCTGCTGTCCGCGAACAAGGGCATCGAGAACGTCATCTCCGCGCTGCCCGCCATCCTGGCCCGGCATCCCAATGTGGTGTACATGATTCTCGGCGCGACCCATCCCCACGTCGTCCGGCACGACGGAGAGTCGTACCGCCTGTCGCTGCAATGGCTGGCGCAGGAGAAGGGCGTGGAGGGCCAGGTGATGTTCCTCAACCGCTTCGTGAGCATCGAGGAGCTGATCGAGTTCATCAGTGCCGCCGATATCTACATCACGCCCTACCACGGCGAGGCGCAGATCACGTCGGGCACGCTGGCCTACACGGTGGGAGCGGGAAAGGCTGTCATCTCGACGCCGTACTGGTACGCGGAAGAAATGTTGGCCGAGGGACGGGGCGCCCTGGTGCCGTTCCGTGATCCGGCGGCACTCGCCGCGCAGGTGACCGAGCTGCTGGACAACGACGCCGCCCGTCACGCGATGCGCAAGAAGGCCTATCTGTTCGGACGGGCGATGATCTGGCCGGAGGTGGCGCGCCGCTACATGGAGAGCTTCGAGCGCGCGCGCAAGGAACGGCGGCATTTCGCCTCGCCGGACTCCGTCGTCAAACCGCTCGACAAGCGCCCCGGCGAGCTGCCCCCGCTCAAACTGGACCATCTGCATCACATGACGGACGAGACCGGCATGCTGCAGCACGCGATCTTCACGGTGCCCAATTATCGCGAGGGCTACACCACCGACGACAACGCGCGCGCGCTGATGGTGAGCGCGCTCCTCGAGGCGGTGGGCCACGACGAAGCCCTGGAGCTCGCCTCGCGCTATCTCGCCTTCATCCTGTATGCTTTCAATACGAAGACCGGGCGTTTCCGCAACTTCATGGATTACGAGCGTCACTGGCTGGAGGAGATCGGCTCCGACGACAGCCATGGCCGCACCTTGTGGGCTCTCGGCACCGTCCTGGGACACTCGAACACGCCGGCGCTGCAGAGCATGGCGGGACGGGTGTTCGAAAAGGCCATGCCCGCGATCATCGAGACGAGCAGCCCGCGCGCCTGGGCGTTCGCGCTCATGGGCATCCAGGAATACCTGCAGCGCTTCGCCGGCGACCGCCGTGCCGGCCAGG
>DASTOO010000443.1:0-3918 GCA_035762505.1 Candidatus Krumholzibacteriia bacterium | reverse complement strand
GCGTCGGTGCTCAAGACGCATCCGGACGGCGGCGAGCTGCCGGAGAACACCCCGCGCGCGATCCGGGAGCTGCTGAAGCGCTGCCTGGAGAAGGACGCGAAGCTGCGGTTGCGCGACATCGGCGAAGCGCGCATCGCGATCGACCACGCGCGCCACGCGGCACCGGAGCCCGAGGTCGCCGCCGCGGCCGCCGCGGCCACCGGCGCCGCGCGCTTCCGCGCCAATCTGGTATGGGGAGTCGCCACACTCGCCATCGCCACCGCCGCGTTCTTCGCGTCGCGCTTGGTGACACCATCCCGCCCGAACGCTCCACTGCGCAAGTTCGCGATCGAGGTCGGCGACGAAGCCGCCAGCCAGAGTGCCACCCGTGTTGCGCTCTCGCCGGACGGTCTGCGCATCGCCTACGTTGCGAACAATCGGCTGTGGGTGCGCGAGTTCGCCAGTCTGGAGCCCGTGGAGATTCCGGGAACCGTGGGCGCCGAGGTGCCGTTCTGGTCGCCCGACGGCGAACAGGTGGGCTACCGGGTCGATGGGACGTTCTACCGTGTGGGGCGGTCGGGTGGCAACGCCACCATCATCAGTACGACCAACGAGACGTACACGGGCGGATCCGGCGCCGCGTGGACGGAAGACGACCGCATCATCTTCACCACCGGGGCGAAGGGCGTGCTCGAGGTGCCGGCCCTCGGCGGGGACCCGGTCGAGGTGGTTCCCAAGCTCGAGACGGAGACCGACCTGCACGAGGCGTCCGCGCTCCCCGGCGGGCGTGGTATTCTGTTCGTGTCCCACTCGATGGAGTCCGGCCCGAATGCGATCGTCGTCTACACGGGCGGGGAGCGAAAGACGCTCCTCACGCTTGAGGGCCAGCGCCTGTGGTCCCCGCGCTACTCGTCGACCGGACACATCCTCTTTGCGCGCACACCCACCAACGCGGGCATCTGGGCGCTCCCGTTCTCGCTCTCGTCGCTCGAGGTGACCGGCGAGCCGTTTCTCGTGGCGCTCGACGGCGCGGATCCGTGCCCGGGGCCGGACGGCCTCCTCGCGTATCGCGCCGGCGGAGGCGCGACCCAGATGCAGTTCGCGTGGATAGCGCGCGACGGGAAGCTGCAATCCGCGGTCGGCGACGTCTACCAGATCGTCGGCCAACAGGCCATCTCGCCGGACGGAACGCGCGTTGCCGGGGTGGTCGACGAGGACGGGAAGAACGGCGACATCTGGGTCTTCGACCTCGCTCGCGGCACGCGCCAGCGCCTGTCGTTCGACCCCGCGTGGGAGATCCAGCCGGCGTGGTCGCCGGATGGCCGCACGGTCTACTTCGTCAAGACCCAGGGGGGCGTCATCTGCGCGCGCGCGGCCGATGGAACCGGCGGAGAGACCGTGGTGCACAAGGGCTGGTCGCCGGATGTCTCCCGCGACGGCAAGTGGATGGTATTCGAGGATGACGGTCCGGAGACGGTATCGTCCGATATCTTCGCGATGTCCATGCCCGCCGACACCGGCACCGTGGCGAAGCCCCTCATCGCGACGAAGGCCAACGAACAGTCGCCACAACTCTCTCCATCCGGCAGGTACCTCGCGTACAAGTCCAACGAATCCGGCCGCGACGAGATCTACCTCACGCGCTTCCCCGAGGGCGAGGGTAAGTGGCAGGTGTCGACGGGCGGCGGGGTCAAGCCGCGCTGGGACCCCGCCGGGCAGCGCCTGTACTACGTGACGGACAAGTCGGTCATGGAAGTGGACGTCAGCGAGGAGCCCGAACTCAAGCTGGGGAATCCGCGCGAGCTCTTCACGCTGGAGAGTGCGCACGTCCTCATGGGGCGCACGAGCTCATTCGACGTGGATCGCGGCGGAAAGCGCTTCATCATGTCGTACGACGCGAACCAGGCGGGCCGCCGGCCGACGCTGCGGCTGGCCGTGGTGGAGAACTGGCCCTCCGAGTTCAGGAAGTCCATCGCCCGATAGCTGTTGGGCGCGTCAGGACGCCGACGAGCGCGCGCGCAGATACGTGTCGAACCACTCCACGGTGGCCTTCATCGCATTCTCGAGCGCTTCGCTCGCAATCCGCCCGTCGTCGTAGCCGTAGGTGTGGCCCGTCAAGAGCCGGAGCAGCTTCTTGTCCGCCTTGATCGACGGCGTGTCGTAATAACGGTACGACTCCGCTACCGGAACGGTGGGGTCGTGCTCGCCGTGCACCGCGAGGTGCGGCGCGGTGAGATCCTGCGCGCGATCGCCCGCCGCGTACTTCGCGCGGTTGGCTTCCACGTCGTCGAGGAGCGCCACGCCGAGCGCGAGTGACGTCCCGCTCGCGTAGTCGGTGAATTCCAGCTCGCCCTTCTCCCGCCACAGCGTTTTCTGGCGCTCCGTGTAGTGCTGCGGCTCGGCGAGCGCCGACCACGTGGTCAGCGCCACGATGGTGGGGTCCTCGAGCGCCTTGAGGATCGCCACCAGTCCGCCGCGGCTGTGCCCCCACAGTCCGATGGTCACGTCGCGCGGCACGCCCAGCGCGGCCGGCCCGTTGCCGCGGATCCAGGCGATGGTGTTGGTGAGGTCGTCGAGCTCGCGCGCGATCGTGTTGGCGCGGAACAGATCGACCGCGACGAACGCGTCGTCCTGGGAGAGCCGCGCCTTCCCGTCCGCCGGGACGCGGCCGTTGTGGGAAAAGTCCATGACCAGCGCCCCGAAACCCTCGGCCTGCAGCCGCAGCGCGACCAGGGGGATGAACCCCCAGCGCCGGTGGCCCTTGAACCCGTGGCACATCACCACGAGGTGCGGACTCGGTTTCCCCTCCGGGCTCACGGCGGGGTACCAGTCCGCGACCACCGGGTGGGCGTCCTGGGTCGGAATGGTGACGACGAATCGTGTCTGCATGGCGGACGTCCGCCAAGATAGGCAATTCCCGTTGTCATTGCAAGAGTTAGGCGTTGCGCCGCGCCGAGATTCCACGTATGATGGTCCGGATTTCCATGTTTCTCTCCAACCTGAAAGGCCTCCGCAACGGCGCGCGCGTCATTCTGGCGCCCCTGTGCGGCATCACCACGGCGCCCTTCCGGCGCATCTGCCTCGAACACGGCGCGGACCTGGTGGTCACCGAGATGATCAGCTCGGAGGCGATGACCCGCGGCAAGCAGAGGGACTGTCGCGCGATGAGCGGACTCGACATGGCCGAGGGGCCCGTGTCGGTCCAGATCTTCGGCGGCGATGCGGCCCGCATGGGCGAGACCGCCGCGTTCCTGTCGGAGCGCAGCCCCGAGTACCTCGACATGAACTTCGGGTGTCCCGTGAAGAAGATCGTCAACGGCAACGGGGGCTCGGCGGTGCTCAAGGACACGCAGCTCCTCGGAGACATCTGTGCCGAGGTGGTGCGCCGCAGCGCGGTGCCGGTGTCGGCCAAGATTCGCGCCGGCTGGGACCGCCCGACGGGCGAGAAGGTGCGCGAGCTCGCGCGCGCGGTGGAGGGCGCCGGCGTCTCCATGCTCGCGATCCACGCGCGCACGCGCTCGCAGGGATTCACGGGGCTCGCCAACTGGGACCTCATCGCCGAGGCGAAGAGCGCCGTCTCGATTCCGGTGGTGGGAAACGGCGACGTGCGGAGCGCTGACGACGTCGTGCGAATGCACGCGCACACCGGCTGCGACGCCGTGATGATCGGCCGTGCCGCGATCGGGAACCCGTGGGTGTTCGACGAAGTGAAGGCCGTCCTCGACGGCCGGGCGTTCGCACCGCCCACGCCACGCGAACGCGCGGCCACGATGGTCCGCCACGTCGCCGAGACGGTGCGGCTGGAGGGCGAGCCCGGCGCGGTCATCGCGTCACGCAAGGTGATGGCCGCGTACCTCAAGCGCGTGCCCAACGCGCGCGAGGCGCGCGGGATGCTGATGCAGGCACGGACGCTCGCCGAGGTGCAGGACGTCATGGGCG
>DASTOO010000442.1:0-12299 GCA_035762505.1 Candidatus Krumholzibacteriia bacterium | reverse complement strand
CACCGTGGTAAGATCGAGCTCAAGCGGATCCTGTCGCGCCCGGGCTGGCGCGCCCGCTCCGCGGGAAAATGATGAACGACCGCTGCACGCATATCGAATCGCTGCTCCCCTCGTTCCTCGAGGGGGAACTCGGCGCCGGGGAAACGACGCTCGTCCGCGCGCATCTGGGATCGTGCGAGGCGTGCCGCGCGTCGCTCGCCGCATTCGAGGCGCTCGAAGACTCGCTCGTGCTGCGCCGCGGCGAAGTGCCGCCGGTGGAGCGCTTCCTCCCGGAATTCGCCGCCGCGCGCGCCCCGGTGCATCACCCGTCGGTGTCGCTGCGCGCGCTCCGCGTACTCACCAGTGTTCCGGGCGTCTCGATCGTGCTCGCGATGTGGGCGGGGATGCTCGCATTCAACTTCCGCGAGCCGATCGGCCGCGCTCTCTCGCTCTCGACGCTGGACAACCTGGTCGGCGGCATCGACCGCTTCGCGGGTTTCCTCGTGCTGCTCACGGACGGCAACGCGTGGTTCCTGGTCGGGATATGCACGATGGTGGCCCTCGCCATCGCGGCCTCGACGGGCGCCATGACGCTTCGCTTCATCCGGCGCTAGCTTCCCGCGCGGCGGTTCATCGGCGGCGCGTGTAGTTGCGGATGTATTCCGGCACGTCGATGCCGGGTTGGAGCGTGGGATCTGGGATCGGCGCGCCGACGCCGCCATCGAACGGAAGCACGCCCGACCAGTGCTTCGTCGCGTAGTCTTCTTCCTCGTCGAGCGGCGGGCCGGTGCGCACTTTCGCCGAGGCCTCGTCGATCGGCATTTCCAGGACGAGCGTCGCCTTCATCTCCGGGTCGTTGGGGAGACGGCAGTCGTCCCAGCGGCCGGGGATGAGGTGCTCAACCAGCGCGCGCAACGCCTCCATCCTGGCGGCCGGCTCCGTGATCGCGCGCGTGCGTCCGAGCAGCATCACCGAGCGATAGTTCATGGAGCTGTGGAACGCCGAGCGCGCGACCACGAGCCCGTCGGCGAGCGTCACCGTGACACAGACATCGATACCCTCGCCCAGCGTCGTCAGCATGCGGCTCGCCGCGGAGCCGTGCAGGATGACGCGGTCGCCGTCGCGCGCGTAGAGCGTCGGGATGACGAACGGTTGCCCGTCGACCACGAAGCCCGCGTGGCAGACGAGGCCCTCGTCCAGGATGGCGTCAATGGTGGCGCGGTCGTACGCGCCGCGCTTGGGGATGCGGCGCACACGCGTGCGTTCGGTGGGCTTCTTCCCGCTCATGCGGATCAGTCTATCAGCTTGGGACAATCGTTCGCCACCGGGCACTCGTCGCACATGGGCTTGCGCGCGGTACAGCAGCGGCGCCCGTGCCACGGCATGAGGTGCGAGAGCTCGATCCAGGTGCTTGCCGGGAACACCGCCATCATGTCGCGCTCGACCTTGTCGGCGTCGTGGTTGGCGGAGAAGCCCATGCGTTTCGAGTTGCGCAACATGTGTGTGTCCACCACGACCCCGGGCACGCCGTAGATGTTGGTGAGGATCACGTTCGCGGTCTTGCGTCCCACACCGGGCAGCTTGAGGAGGTCGTCCATGTCGTCCGGCATCCGCCCGGCGAAATCCTCCACCACCACGCGGCACGCCGCCTTGATCGCTTTCGTCTTGTTGTTGAAGAAGCCCGTGCTGCGGATCTCGTCCTGCAGCACCGCGTCCGGCGTGTCGAGGTAGTGCTGCGGTGTGGGGTACTTCCTGAAGAGCGCGGGCGTCACCAGGTTGACGCGCGCGTCGGTGCACTGCGCGGCGAGGATGCTCGCGACGAGCGCTTCGAGCGCGTTGCTGAAGTCCAGCTCGCAGCGCGCGTCGGGATAGGCTTCCTTGAGTCCGTCGAAGAGGCGCAGCGCGCGGCGGCGCAGCTCCGGTGTGGCGGTGACGGGCGCGGGGCGGACGGGGTTTGCGGCCGCGGACCCCTTCTTCGGGGCGGGCCGCCCGGCCTGCTTCGATTTCGGTCCGCCCTTGCCGGTAAGGGCCGGCCGGGGCGGGCGGGGTGCCCTCCGCCGCTGGGTTCGCGCGGTCTGCCGTTTCATGCGCGCGATTGTAGCCGAATCGCCGCGCGGACAACAGGGAGTTCACTCCCGATAGAGCGCCTTCACGCGGCCCCAGGTGGAGTGCTCGACGGCGACGACTGTGCTGGTTGTGAAGGAATGGATCGCCGACTCGCCGAAATTTCCGCTGGAACACCCGCTTCCGAACAGATAACGCCAACCCGCCTGCCAGTGGTACGTCGTGCCGAGCTCGAGAAACTCGAGCGAGATCGTCCGGGTGTCGCATGGCACCACCACGATCTCGCCGCTGCCGCACGCGGGGTCGGTGCTGATGCGAATGTAGCACTCGAGCGCAGGGTCGGTGATGCCCGGTGGCCCCGACCACGAGAATGCCACGCCGGGCAGCACCTCCGTGGCGCCGTCCGGCGGGTTGAGGTCGTACGGCGGAAGCGACTGACACCGCTGGAAGCAGTCGTCGCAGAAGACGCCCGGATCGCTGATATTGAAACTCGGCGCAACGGCGGGGCGCAGCTCGCCGTTACAAGCCTCGGCTTCGCATCTGTCGTCCACCTTCCACGGCAGGCATCCACCGACGCCCGTCGAAGAAAAGATCGTCAGCGTCCCGAGCACGACGACCTCGGACAGGCAACCGCCGAGTTCCATTTCCATGCCATTGACCCGGTCGCCGGTGAACGGGAAATTCCACGTTTCCCCGATCACGCTCCCGAACGGGGGATCGGGCAGGGAAAAGCGAACCGTTCCGACCGGTGCCGTGTAAAGAACGACCTTCACCTCGCCCAGAAAGGGAGCGAGGTTCCCGAAGATCAGGTTGCACGACCCCAGGACCTGGGTGGTTTCCAGGTTGAAGTGCGTGTACGTCGAGCCGTCCTGGCAGGCGGCCGCCGCCGTTGCCCGCGTACCGGCCGGCGACGAGAGCAGCGCCGTGAGAAGCAGGGGCAATACGGATCGCAATCTGGTCACAAGTATCCCCCTTTCGGAAGAATCCTTCCGGGGATCGGACTGCGGGAGACCACCCTGGGGCTTCGTCCGAAGGCGGGCGTTCTGACGGCCAGTTCGATCACGGGAGAGGGTCCGAAAGAACGCTACAAGTATAGCCGGATCGTCGCCATCCGCCAACGGGGGCAGAGCCGACCGTCCTCATCGCGCATGCCCGGCGAACGCCTTGCGGAGCGCGGCGACGGTGCGCGCATTCAGCACGTCGTCCTTCGTGAGCCAGCCCTTGCGCGCCACGCCCACGCCGTACCTGAAGTACTCGATCTCGCTGGTATGGTGCGCGTCCGGATTGATGACGAAGCGGACCCCCATATCCTTCGCCGTCTTCACGTGCCGCCAGTCCAGGTCGAGGCGGTACGGGTGCGCGTTGATCTCGATGAACACGCCGTGCTTCGCGCACGCCTCGAAGACGGCGATGAGGTCGAGCGGATAACCTTCGCGCGACAGGAGCACGCGCCCGGTGGGGTGCCCCAGCATGCTCGTGTGCGGGTTCGACACGGCCGCGACGATGCGCTCCGTCATCTGCGCCTCGGAGCCGGTGAATTGCCCGTGCACCGATGCGACGACGTAGTCGAACGCCGCCAGCACGTCGTCCTTGTAGTCCAGCGACCCGTCCTGCAGGATGTCGCTCTCGATCCCCGCGAACAGGACGAAGGGCGCCAGCTCCTCGTTGAGCTTCGCGATCTCCTGCATCTGCTTGTGGACGCTCGCGGGCGGGAGTCCTCTGGCGTAGACGGCGGTCTGGCTGTGGTCGGCGATGCCGAGGTACTCGTGACCGAGTGCCTTGGCGGCCTCGGCCATCTCGCGGAGCGTCGAGCGTCCGTCGCTGTAAGTGGTGTGGCAGTGGAACACGCCGCGCACGTCGGCGATCTCGATGAGTTCGGGGAGCGCGTGCTTCTCAGCCGCTTCGATTTCTCCGCCGTTCTCGCGCAACTCGGGCGCGATGTAGTCCAGCCCCAGCTTCCTGAACAGCGCGGACTCGTCCGCCAGCTTCACGGCTTTCTCGCCCTTGAAGAGCCCGTACTCGTTGAGCTTGTAGCCCTTCTTTTTGGCGCGCGCGCGGATTTCGGTGTTGTGCTCCTTGCTGCCCGTGAAGTAGTGCAGCGCCGCGGGAAACTCGTCGTCCTTGACGACGCGCAGGTCGACGTGGATGCCGCTGTTCAGGATGACGCTGGACTTGGTGGGCCCTTTGCCGACGATCGTCGCCACGGTGGACATGCCGGTGAAGTGGTCCATCACGGGTTCGGCGTCCGACGCGGTGGCGAGGATGTCGATGTCGCCGATCGTCTCCTTGTGCCGGCGCAGGCTCCCGCCGATCAGGGCCCGCGTCACGCCGGGCGCCGCCTGAACGACGGCGAGCACCGCGCTCGCGTCGGCGTACGCGGCATGGATCAGGAAGCGCTGCGAGTACTTCCGGTAGCGCGCGACGCCCGCGAGAATGTTGATCTGCGTCTTCTCGCCGAAACCCGGCAGCACGGCCAGCTGGCCTTCGCGGCCG
This sequence comes from Candidatus Krumholzibacteriia bacterium, assembly GCA_035762505.1. Classification (GTDB taxonomy): domain Bacteria; phylum Krumholzibacteriota; class Krumholzibacteriia; order WVZY01; family JAKEHA01; genus JAKEHA01. Next base: position 7,763 of record DASTOO010000442.1, on the reverse strand, counting down.
GCCTGCTCGAGCTCGCCGATCGATTTGATCCCGAGCTTGTCATACACGGCCTTGACCTTCTTGGGGCCCATGCCGGAGATGCGCAGCATCTCGAGGACGCCGGCGGGCACCTTTGCGCGGAGCTTCTCGTACTCCGCGAACGTGCCCGTCTCCAGCAGCGACTTGATGTCGGCGAAGATCGACTTGCCGATGCCGCGGACCTCGAGGAGTTCCTCGCTCTGAACCATCGCGGCCAGGTCGCCGGAAAGGTCCTCGATGGCGCGCGCACCGTTGAAGAACGCGCGGATGCGGAAGGGGTTGTCACCCAGGATCTCGAGCATGGCGGCTACGTCGTCGAGCTTGCGCGCGACGTCGGCCCTGGTGAGGGGCGTGAAGGGTGGCTCAGGTTCACGCGCGCCGGCCACGGGCGTACCTCGCTACGGAGCGTGCGGTGCGTTCTCGGTCTCGCCGGATTCGGCGGGAACGAGCGCGCGTTCGCGGGAGATCAGTTTGTCGAAATCGACCCGGTCGGCGTCCAGCTCGGGGGCGCGCGCGAACATGAACGACTCCTGCTCGGCGGCGTCGAAGATGCCCGGCGAACCCACCGGATGGCGGATGGCGTCGAAGCTTACCCGCGCGTCGATCTTGTTGTCGGACGCGATCTTGGCGCCGCGCTTCATGTGCTTCAGCTTCGCGATCATGACGAGCTGCTCGATGTCCCGGTGGGTCTCGCACACGGCCTGCAGGACGCCGGTGATGCGGCCCGAAACGCCGAACGAGCCGTCGGCGGTATTGATGTAGAGCTCGTCCGCGGCGCCGGCGAACTCGTCGTGCCAGAACACCTGGTCGCGCGACGGGAAACCGAGGATCGCGATCACGTATGCGCCCTTCTCCTTGTACGCGCGGGCGCGCCACAGCAGGGAGGCGACGCCCAGGTCCTCGCCCACCAGCACCACCTTCCCGTCCGCGTCGAATTTGCAGGGCGAGCCCAGCGGACCGCGCATCTGGAAAACTTCGTCACCCGTGCCGAGCACCATCAGGCGCTCGCTGGGAAGGTCGCGTCCCTGCTCGACCACGGTGAAGGTTCCCGCCGTGGCGTCGGCCGCCACGATGGGGAGCGTCACGGTGGGACCGTCCACGTTCACATGGATGTCGACGTACTGCCCGGGCCGCGCCTTCGCCGCGATGGCGGGCATCGTGAACTCCATGAGGAACGTGTCCTCGCTGAACGACTGCTTGCGGACGATACTGAACATGGCGCTCAACGCGCACACTACCCCACGCGCGCTTGTGAACGCAAGCACTCACTCGCGCCGGAACACGGCGTCGTGACGGCACGTTCAGCCTGTGGATAACTCGGTCGCGCCGTCGCGGCGGGCGGGAATCCGGTTGACTTGGCGCCCGCCGGAACGGTACATTCAATGTTGTTTCAGCCGCGGTGCCGCGCCGATTTCTCCAACCTTCAGGAAGTGCCTCTATGAAGGAGACCATGCAAAAGGCGGAGCTCAAGTGGGGCGAGCTGCCCTTCGACTACGTGCGGACGGACTGCCATCTCGTTTACACCTACCGTGACGGAAAATGGGACGCCGGGGAAATCGTCGAAGGGGACCAGATCACGCTCTCCATCGCGGCGACGTGTCTCCACTACGGCCAGGAATGTTTCGAAGGCATGAAGGTCTACGAGGCCCGGGACGGCCGGGCGCTCGCATTCCGCCCGCATGAGAACGCCGCGCGCATGGCCTACACCGCGAAGAAGCTCCTCATGGCCGCTCCGCCCGACGAGATCTTCGTCGAGGGTGTCGAGCGCACGGTGGCGTTGAACCGCCGTTTCATTCCGCCCTACGGCAGCGGCGCGTCGCTCTACGTGCGTCCGCTTCTGATCGGAACGACCGGCACCGTCGGCATCAAGCCGTCGCGTGAGTTCAAGCTGGCCGTGTTCGTGACCCCGGTGGGTCCGTACTTCAAGACGGGGCTCAAGCCGGTGCGCCTCTGGGTGGAGGCCGATGTGGATCGCGCCGCGCCGGGCGGCGTCGGCGACGCCAAGACGGGCGGCAATTACGCGGCGGGCCTGCGCGCCACCTGGGGCGCGCGCGACCGGGGCTACGCCGAGGTGCTCTTCCTCGATCCGCGCAACAAGAAGTACGTCGACGAATCGGGGAGCTCCAACTTCTTCGCCATCACGAAGGACGGGAAGTACGTGACGCCACGGTCACCGTCGATACTCGCCAGCATCACGAACAAGAGCCTCATGGAGATGGCGGCGGACATGGGCATCACGGTCGAGCGGCGGCCGGTCGACGTGGCGGAGCTCCCGGAGTTCGCGGAGGCGGGACTCATCGGCACGGCGACGATCATCGCGCCCGTGTACGCGATCCAGCACGGCGACAAGCTGATCCAGTACTGTGGACCGAACGAAGTCGGCCCGCTGAGCGCGAAGCTGCGCGAGGCGCTGCTCGCGGTGCAGACCGGCGACGCGCCCGATCCGCACGGCTGGACGCACGAGATCACGCTGGACTAGCGCAACGCGCGCTTCGATCATGGTTGCACCGGAAGGCCCCTTCGTGGAAGGGGCCTTTCTATCTTTCGGGCCGCGCGGGTCCTCACGCGTATGAACACGTTGCCCAAACAGAAACTCACCCTGGCCTGCGAGGTCGATCCCTACCGTTCCGGCTGGACGGTGGTGGCGTTTCTCGCGCATCGCTTCAAGTATCACACCGCCGCGGGCTGGGAGCAGCGCGTGCGCGATCGCCAGGTGCGCGTCAACGAGGCCGAGGTGGAGCCGGAGCACCTGGTGAACCGCGGTGACGTCATCCACTACACCATCTGGCACGCCGAGCCGCCGGTGGACGACGACTACGCCGTCCTCTTCGAGGACGATCACTTTCTCGCCGTGGCCAAGTCCGGGAACTGCCCCGTGCACGCGTGCGGAATCTACATCGTCAACACACTGATCGCGCGGCTGCGCAGGGACTTTGGACCGCGCGTGACGCTCGCGCACCGCCTGGACCGCGAGACGAGCGGGGTCGTGATGCTCGCGAAGAACCGCGAAGCGAACCGGCGCCTGGCCGGGATGTTCGAGCGCGGCGAGGTGGCGAAGACGTACCTCGCGATCGTGTTCGGGAGCGTGACGGAGCGCGAGTTCATGATCGACGCGCCCATCGGCAAAGTGGACGCGCGCTTCCAGTACCCGGTGGAGTACGCGTGGGGGAAGGAGCACGACCTCGCCACCTACCTCCCCAAGCGCCGCGTGGACCCGGAAGGCAAACCCGCCCGCACCCGCGTCGAGGTGATCGGGGCGGCCGGGGCGTTCACCGTGCTGCGTCTGACGCCGGAGCAGGGGCGGACCAACCAGATACGCGTGCACCTGGCCCACGTGGGACATCCGCTGATCGGCGACAAGATCTACGGGCTCGCCGGCGACGTCCGCGACGAACAGATGCGCGAGGGGCTCACAGAACGCGTGCGCGCGGCCCTGGTTCTGGAGCGCCACGCCCTGCACTGCGAGACGCTCGCCTTCACCCATCCCCTCGCCGGACAATCGTTGACGATCTCAGCGCCCGTGCCGGATGATATGCGGGCATTTCTGAAGGCCTGACGCGAAGAGGTGATCCGGTGATGCTGCGCGGGGTTCCGATCGTTCTTCTCGTGCTGGCGTGCGCGGGCGCGCCGCGGGAGTCGACGGCGCCGGCTCCGCCGGGGCAGAGGACGATTGCGGGAATGTACTCGTACATGGCGGATGCCGCCACGTTCACGCGCTGCGATACCGGCGCGCTGGTTCCCGTGGCCATGGAGGGTGAGAGCATCGCCCTCGAACGCGAGTACCTCGCGGCGGCGCACGAGCCCGGCGCGCCCGTTTTCGTCACCGTGCAGGGGCGCTTCGAGACGCGGCCGCCCATGGAGGGCGAGCCGCGCGAGCACCTCATCGTGGACAAGTTCGACGCGATCTGGCCCGACGAAGTGTGCGAGAAGCTGGGCGTGGAGACGCCGCTCCAGAACACGTACTGGAAACTCGTCGAGTTGAACGGCGCGCCGGTTCGCCCCCGCGAGGGCCAGCGCGAAGTCCACCTCATGCTCCCCTTGGAGGGACCCGGCGTGCGCGGATTCGCGGGGTGCAACACCTTCGCCGGCGCGTGCGTGGTGGACGGGGACGCGATCCGCTTCGAAGAGGTCGTGGCGACGCTGATGGCGTGCGATCATATGGAAGAGGAGAGTGCTTTTCTCACCGCGCTGAACACCGTGACCGGCTATCGCATCCTCGGCGAGACGCTGGTTCTGTCCGGCGCGGGCGGCCGCGTCGCGCGCTTGCGCGCCGTCTATTTCTGATTCATGGAGGGAATACGCATGACCCGTTCGATTCTCCTGTTGAATGCAATGCTCGTGTCCGCCGCGCTCGTCCTCGCGTGCAACAAGGGGCCGAAAGTGTCGGCGTATGTCACCGGCACGGTAACGTACCTCCAGCAGATGGAGCTGCCGCCCGATGCCGAGGTGCACGTGGCCCTGGAGGACATCTCGCGCGCGGACGTGCCGGCGCGCGTAATCGCCGCCGACACGATCATGGCGGGGGGACAGCAGGTACCGGTCGCGTTCTCGATCGGATACGACCCCGGGCAGATCGAGAAGGAGAATACGTACTCCATCCGTGCCGAGATCCGCATGGAAGGCGAGACGCGATTCATTTCCACGCAGAGCCATCCCGTGCTCACCCGCGGCGCGGGGACGAGCGCGGAGATCGTCGTCATGGCGCTGAAGACCGAGCACCCGGACGACAGCCCGCTGGTGGGGACGTACTGGAAGCTCATCGAGTTGCGCGGCAACCCGGTCGTCCCCGGCACGCGCCGCGACCCGCACATCACCTTCCTGGCGGAGAACCACCGTGTCGCCGCGACGGGCGGATGCAACCAGATGACGGGCGGCTACGTGACGAGCGACGACGCGCTCACCTTCACGCCGCTCGCGTCCACCAGGATGGCGTGCCCCGACGTGATGGAGCAGGAGGCGGCGCTGGTCACGGCCATGGCCGCGACGGCCCACTACCGCATCGAGGGGCCGGCCCTGGATCTGCTCGACGCGTCCCGCCAACCGGTCGCGCGGCTGCTCGCCGCGGAGCACGAAGAGTGAGGCTTGTTGGCGACGGTCGGGAAGGGCGCTGGAGCGCTATCGCAGCCCCCAGCGCTCGCGCACCCGTTTCTCGATGCTCCCGAACACGAGCTTGTCGGAGACGAGGCCGATCGTGATGATCACGAGAATCACCGCCACCACCTGCGACATATCGTTGAGTTCGCGGCCGATGTTGAGGAGATGTCCCAGGCCGTGGAGCGTGTAGAGCAGCTCGCCCGCCATCAGCGAGCGCCACGCGAAGGCCCAGCCCATCTTCATGCCGGTCACGATCGAGGGCAGTGCCGCGGGGAAGATCACGGCGGTGTAGACGCGCAGGCCGTTTGCACCGAGGTTGCGGGCGGCGCGGATGTGGACGGGCGTCGTGTTGCGAACTCCGTCCTCGGTTGACTGGGCGATCGACATCACCGCCCCCATGACCACCACGAAGAGGATCACGCGCTCGTTGAGCCCGAACCACAGGAGTGCCAGCGGCAGCCAGCATATGCTCGGCAGCGCCTGGAGCCCCATCACCAGCGGCCCGAGCGCATCCTTGATCCACCGCACCCCTGCAGGAGGCGCCCCAGGCTTCCCGCCACCCCGATCACGTAAGACCGGTCGGACACGCTGTGCCCGACGGACTCGAGCACTTTGGAGAGAGGCGGGAACAGATACTCGGGCCAGATCTGCAGGCAGCAAACGCGCACTTACGCCCGGGGGGCCGTTTGAGGCACAATGGCCGGGCGGAGGACCGATGCAACCCGTGAAGCAAAAAGATGTTCCGGGACCGCCCCCAGGACGGGAAGCCCATGGGCACTGACCCGCTGGTCGGCGCCACCGTCGCGCCATACCGGATACTATCGAAGCTCGGTAAGGGCGGGATGGGGGAGGTCTATCTCGCCGAGGACTCCACCCTCGGCCGGAGGGTTGCGATCAAGTTCCTTCCCGCGCCGGTCGCCGCGGATGACGGCGCGATCGCGCGGTTCCAGCGCGAGGCCCGCGCGGCCGCATCCCTCGAGCACCCGGGAATCGTGTCGGTGCACCACGCAGGATCGTTCCAGGGCCGGCCGTACATCGTGATGGCGCTCGCGGAGGGGCGGACACTGGACGCGATTCTCGCCGATGGCCCCTTGGTGACCGAGCGCATCGCCTCCATCGCTCGACAGGTTGCGGACGCGCTCACCGCGGCGCACCGCGCGGGCGTGGTCCACCGCGACATCAAGCCATCGAACATCATCGTGGACGCGGACGGCCATGCACGAATCCTGGACTTCGGTCTGGCGAAGCTCGAAGGAGCCGAGACGCTCACGGCGGACCACAGCACGCTCGGCACTGCGCGGTACATGTCGCCCGAGCAGGTGCGTGGCGAAGAAACGGACGCGCGCACGGACCTCTTCTCACTCGGGGCGATCCTCTACGAAATGCTGGCCGGCGCACCGCCGTTCCGCGGCGAACACCGCGAGGCGATCTTCTATTCGATATTGAACGAGAGCCCGGCCCCGCCCGTGCGCGCGGGCGACCCGGCGGCGGAAGTGCTGGCCGGCGTCGCCATGCGCGCGTTGTCGAAGGATCGCGACGGGCGTTTCGCGACGGCGGCCCACATGTCTCACGCCATGGAAGGGGTGTGGGCTTCGCGGACGGTAACCCCGCACGGCGGCCGGTGGATGTGGCTCGCCGTCGCGCTGATCATCACCGCGCTCGTCTATTTCATGGCCCGCTCCGGCGGCCGGGAAACCGGCGGGACGGCCGCCGAAGCGCCGTTGCGGATCATCGGCTTCACGACGTCGCAGCTCACCTTCAGCGTGGGCGTCGAGGAGTGGCCCGCCTGGTCTCCGGACGGTGCGAGCCTCCTCTACGCGGCCGAGGTCGACGGCTTCCGCAGGCTCGTCCTGCGCGACCGCGCCACCAACGCCGACCGCGCGCTCACCTCCGGCCGGCAAGACGACATCCAGCCGGCGTGGTCGCCGGACAGCCGCACGGTTGCGTTCACGCGCGCGGTTCTCCCCTCCGGGCGCCTCGCGCCCAGCGACGTGCTCGGCTTCTACTTCGAGGGCGGGGACATCTTCCTGCTGGACGTGGCAAGCGGGGAAGCTGCGCGGGCCGTCGAGGACGCGTTTAATCCGGCGTACTCGCCGGACGGCTCCCGACTCGCGTTCGACGCGCGGCGCGCGGGCACGCGGCGCATCTGGGCGACGGATGCGCGAGGGCGCAATCCCGAGCAGCTCACTACCGATGCATCCGAGGCCGTCAATCATGTCAAGCCGCGCTGGTCACCCGACGGCGGACGCATCGTGTACCGGCGCCTTGAGAACACGCGCGCGGACATCGAGATGATCGACCTCGCCACGCGCCGCGCCGTGCGCCTCACCAGTGACGGCTTCAACGATCTCGATCCGGTGTGGTCGCCCGACGGGCGCCATGTCTACTTCTCCTCGTATCGCGGCGGCGGCCTCAACATCTGGCGTGTCGCGGTGGGTGCCGGCGGCGCGTCCGTTCCCGAGCAGGTGACCACGGGCGCGGGTGACGATGTACAGCCGGCGCTGTCACCGGACGGAAACCGCCTCGCGTTCGCCGTGCTGGGATTGAATTCGGATCTGTGGACGATTCCGCTCGACCCCGCCACCGGCTCGCCGGCCGGAGAGCCACGTGCACTCGCCGCCACGACGCGCGAGGACAGTCGCGGCGCGTGG
>DASTOO010000441.1:0-11892 GCA_035762505.1 Candidatus Krumholzibacteriia bacterium | reverse complement strand
GGCTGCCCGCTCTATTGCCCGCTTTCCCGAGGTCTATGCGCTCCTGGAGGCAAACGAAGTCAGCCTCAGCACGATTTCCCAGGTGTCCCGGGTGCTCAAGAATGACAACAAGGACGCGATCCTCGCCCGCATTCGTGGCAGATCGCACCGTGAGGTGAAGGCGATCGCCGCGGAGTATCAGCCGTGCGTCTTGCCGCTCGATGAAGTTCGGCCGATCGCGGTGTTCGAGAAATCACCCGCCGCCGCGCCGGCGGCGTCGCACAGCATCGGCGATACGTGGAACGCTTGTGAAAAGAGTGATTACATCCGACGCGGATGTGCTTCCGACATCGCGGCCGAAGGGCCGGCGTGTCCCGGGGATGGGCGCGGCGCAAGTCCGTATCGAACCCCGCAAAGTCTTCAAGTTCACCACGACCGACGCCTTCGAAAAGAAGTTCGAGCGAATCAAGTCACTCGCCTGGCACCGGTTGGGACCGAATCCCTCGTTCGAGCTGGTCTTCGAGCTGGCGATGGATTGCTTCCTGGAGAAGGAAGATCCGATGGCACGCCGCGAGCGCCGCGAGAAGCGCGGCGAGCGGGCCCGCGCGGCCGATAGTCAAGCCACAGCTGACTCCGTAGTTGCCAATCAGGCCACGGGAACGAAGCCTGACCACGGAGCCCGTTACATTTCGGCAGCCGTGCGGGATCAGGTCTTCGTGAGAGACAGGGGGCGATGCACCTATAGCGGGCCGAACGGCAATCGCTGCGCGTCCACACGAGCGTTACAGGTCGATCACATCAGCCCGGTTGCGCGCGGCGGCGCGAGTACCTGCGACAACTTGCGCCTGCTCTGCGCCTATCACAATCGATTGGAAGCCGAGCGTCTCATGGGAGGGCGAGGCCGTCCCGGCGCCTCGTAGCCAGGCACCGAACGGAACGCCGCAACGAAACGCCCGCCGGAGATAGCGGTCGAGCGTTGGCCTCACCCGTCCGCAGTGCGTCGCAGCGCGGGGGGTCGGAGCACGACTACCGCAGCGGCCCGCTGTCCAGCGAGATGTCGTCCACCCACGCCGTGCCGACTCCGTTGAACGCGACGTTGAGCTTGATGAGACTCGGCTTTTGCCCTTTCTCGAGGAGGAACGGCGTCTCGGCGCTGCTCCACTCCACCGTACCGGTGAGCGGATTCTCGAGCCCCCGTGAGAAGAACTCCCCCTTGTCGGGGAACACGCACCACATCTCGAGGAACACCGCGCCGCTCACGCTCTCGGTGCGGAGTTTGGCGCGATAGAAGATGCGCGCGTCTTCGATGTCGACGTCGGTTATCTCGAAGAGGTGAAACGTCGTCGGCTGGGTGGCTTCGAGCTTGAGGGAGCCATTGCCGTCCGCGGTGACCCCCTGATCGAACGTGACGCCGCTCTGCGTGAGAACCGTTTCGGTGCCGTCTATGGGAAAGGTCTTGAGCGAGCCCGGGGCGGTCGACTCCGCCGACTCTTTCGACGAGCACGCCGCCAGAAGCAACGCGAGTACCAACAAGTTTCTCATGCGAGTCCCCCTTTCAATCACGAACCAAACGCCTCGTGTTCCATTACATCCTTGAGATCATCCACCAGCCAGTCCGGCCCCGCCGCCGCGAGCTTCTCCGACGACGTCCAACCCGTCGCGACCGCGAGGCACTTGAGCCCGTGCGCGCGGGCGCATGCGATGTCGAGCAGCGAGTCGCCCACGATCACGGCGTCCGCCGGGTCGAAGCGCCGCCCCAGCACGGCGCGCGCCCGCTCGAGCGCCACGGGCGGCAGGTCGTTGCGATCAAACTGATCGTCGCCGAAGCTGCCGAACGCGAAATAATGATCGATCCCGAAGCGCGACAGCTTGATCTTCGCCCCCCGCTCGAAGTTGCCGGTGAGCAGGCCGAGCGCCACGTCGCGCCGCCCGGCGAGCCCGTCGAGAAGCGCGGGAAGCCCGGGCAGGAGGCGCATGCGCTCGCGCTCCAGGATGGCGTCGAGACGGTCGAGGTAAGCGTCGCGCGCGGCGGGCAGCCATGCGACCACCTCGTCGCGCGAGCGCCCCGCTCCCACCAGCAGGTCGAGCATGATGCGTGGGTCGGTTTTTCCCGAGAACTCGTAGGCATAAACGTCGCCCGCCTCGCCGTAGACCTCCAGGAGAGCCTCGGCGAACGCGCGGCGCGGTTGCTTGCCGCTGTCGACCAGCGTGCCGTCGATGTCGAACAGGACGAGCTTCATCGGAGCCAAGCTAACGCACGCGGCGCCGGTTGCGCAAACCGTGTTTGCCGCCACTCACGGCCACAGCCTGGGCACGAGGTAGAGTGCGATGGCGAAGATCAGGATCGTGAGCGGCGCCCCCACACGCACGAAGTCGCGGAAGCGGTAGCCGCCCGGGCCGTAGACCATGGCGCACGACGGCTCGAGCGGAGTCAGGTAGGAGCAGCTCGCCGCGATCGCGATCATCATCGCGAACTGGCGCGGGTTGAGATCGGTGAGCGCCGCGGCCTGGAGTGCTACGGGCAGGACGACGATCGCCGCGGCCTGGTTGGACATGGGTTGTGTGAGCAGCACCGTCAGCGCGAAGAACCCGGTCAGCAGCCAGCGCGGGCCGGCGTCCCCCAGGCCGGCAACGATGAGCCTCGCCAGGAACCCCGCCGCGCCGGTCTCCTGCATCGCGGTGCCGAGCCCGAGGAGGGCCGCGATCATGATGATCACGCGCCAGTCGACGGTGGCGTAGGCCTCGGCCGGCGAGATGCACCGGGTCGCGAACACGATCAGCACGCCCAGCATCACCGCCACCGCCAACGGCATGACGTCGAACGCCGCCAGGGCGAGCGCGGCGACGAACGCTCCGATCGCGACGGGAGCGCGCGAACGCTTGGGCCGGATCGCCTCCATCAGCTCCATCCGGCCGAGAATCTGGAACGCGCGCTCATCGCGCATGCGCGACAGGACGTCGCGGCGCCCCTGCATGAGCAGCACGTCGCCCACGCGCAGCGGGATCTGACTCATCTTGCGCACGACGCTCACGCCGCGGCTGTTCAATCCAAGAACCTGCAGGCCGAAGCGTTCGCGGAAGCGGTATCCCTTGAGGGTCCGGCCGATCAGCGGAGAGCCGGGAAGCACGATCGCCTCGACGAGCGCGACGTCCTGCTTCTGCAGCTCCGGATCGGACAGCCTCACATCGGCCTTGATCTCGACGCCGCCGATGTCCTTCACGCGCAGGATGTCCTCCTGGGTTCCCTCCACCACCAGCACGTCGTCGTCCAGCAGCAGCGTGTCCGCGTCGGGCTGGATGAACCTGTTCTTGTCCCGCACGATATGCAGGACGGTGAGCCCCATCGATTCCCCGATCTTCGCCTGCTCGAGGGTCTTGCCGGTGAGGGCCGACTTCGGCGTCAGGATGAGCTCGCTCAGGTAGGGGCGCAGGCCGAAGCGCTCCGCCGGGTCACCGGGAGGCTCCCGGCTCGGCACGAGCCGTCGGCCGATCAGGAGCATGTACGCCATCCCGGCCAGGGCGATCGGAATCCCGGCGGGCGTCAGCTCGAAGAGCCCCATGGGCTCCATGCCGTGGGCGCGCATGACGCCGCTCACCACGACGTTGGTCGACGTACTGACCAGGGTGATCGAGCTGCTCAGGATGGACGCGAACGCCAGCGGCATGAAGAGGCGCGACGGAGCGATGTGCGTCCGTTGCGCGACACTGAACACGATAGGGAGGAAGAACGCGGTCGCGGCGGTGTTGCTCATGAACGCGCTCATGGTGGCGGCGGCGAACATGAGGAGGAGCAGAATCCCCGCGGGATGCTGACCCGCGCGGCGCATCATCGCGCGGCCGACCAAGTCGACGACACCGGTGCGCTGCAGGGCCGCCGTCATGATGAGCAGGCCGAGGATCAGCATCACCGTGTGACTGCCGAATCCGCTGAAGGCCAGCTCCGCCGGCAGGAGCCCGGTCAGGACGAGCGCCAGCAGGATCCCGAGCGCGGTGACGTCCGGCGAGACACGCTCCCACCAGAACATCACGATGCCCAGCACCAGAATCGACAGGAGCAAAGCGATCTGCGGTGTCATGGATTCTTCTCCGCCCCGGGCGTTGGAGGCGAGGGTAATTGGGCGCGAACCCCGCGCGCAACTACGATCGCCGGGGCGATGTGGGCGCTTCCGCGCAGGCACGCTGTCCCACGTCTTCGTATACTGCTATCATCGCAACCGTCTCCCGACGCACATGCCAGCGATATTATTGATATTCACCCTGCTCTTTCTCGGGCCGGCTGCGGTTGCGGCGCAACCGGCCCCGCTGCCCGCGCGCGTCGTTCTCGAGGACCGGCTGGCCGCTTCCCTGCGCGTCGCGCCGGGCGATACCGTACACATCCGCATGACCGGCGAACGCGGCGCGGGGACACCCTTCCTCGTCGAGGGAACCCATACCCCGCCTCCCGACCCCGCCGCCATCGGCCGCACCAGCCGGACCGTGTGGGTGCCCATCACCGATCTCGAGAACCTCTCCGGCCGCCGCGACCGCGTGAGCCGGTTCGTGATCGGGCTCGCGCCCGGCGCGGACGCCGGCGCGGTGGTTGCGGCGCTGAACGACTACGAGATGGGATTCCGCGCGTACCGCGCGGCGGACGTCGCGGCGCAATCGTCGGAGACATTCGTCGTGATCTCGAACTTCCACAAGGCGATCTCGTTTCTCTCCATCCTGGCCGGCTCGGCGTTCCTCGCCGCCATCGTGCTCCTCCAGGTGCAGGAGCTGCGCAAGTCGCTTGGCGTGCTGCGCGTGCTCGGATTCTCGAAAGGGCGCATCTACCTGGCGGTGGTGGGAGAGACGGTCCTGCTGGCGAACGCCGGCGCGGCCATCGGTGTCGCGCTGGCGCTCCTCGTGTCGCGCGGCGTGAACCTGTACTACCGGCGCTACTTCGACACCGATCTCGTCTTCTCCGCGGTGACGGGAACTCACGTCGCCCTCGCCTTCGGCATCGCGACGACGGTGGGGATGCTGGTGGGATCGCTCGCGATGGTGTACCTCTTACGCCTGCAGGTCAACGAGGTGCTGGGCCGATGATGCTGCGGGTGGCGCTTCGCAACGTGATGCGGCACCGGCTGCGCACCGCGTTCTCGGTGGCGGCGCTTGCGATCGCGGTGGCGCTGCTCGCGGACATGCTCATGCTCTCGACGGGGATGGAGAAGACCTTCCACCGCGTGCTGTCCTCGGTGGGCTACGAGGTGCGGGTGTGCCCGGCGGGGACGCTCCCCTTCGGGACCGACGCCGTGATAACGGAGAGCGCGCGCGTGGCACTCGCCCTGCAGGACGATGCGCGCGTGGAGCGCGTGCTGCGCATATTCGGAACGACGCTGTACGGAGACACGATCCCCGTTTTCGCGATGGGCGTCGACGGCGCGCGCCAGTCGCTCTATCGTATCGTCGAAGGCGTTGACCTCGACGGCGCGCCGGCCTCCGCGCGCGTGCCCGTGGTCATGAACGCCAACGCCGCCGCCGCGCTCCGTGCCGGCGTGGGCGACACCCTCGCGCTCGGCCCGACCCCCCACGGGGCGGCGATGGCGTTCGCGGACGGCGCCGCGGTGGTCGTGGTGGGCATCATCGACATCGATTTCGATCTCCCGGGGCAGCGGACCGTCGTCGCGCCGCTCGACGTCGTGCAGCGCCTGCGCCCGGAGACGAAAGACGCGGCCTCGTTCGTGCTGGCCAAGCTCCACGCGGGAGCCGGCGGCGACTCGCTCGCGCCCGCGCCGCTCGAGGACCAGCGCGGCGTCGCGGCGGAGATGGAAGCGGCGTTCCCGGAGCTGTCGGCGTACTCCATGGACGCGCTCATGGAGGCGCTGCAACACCAGCTCGCGTACTTCAAGCAGTTCGCGACGATTCTTTCCACCATCAGCCTGTTCATCACGGTGCTCCTCATCGCGGTGCTCCTCACGATCGGCGTCGGCGAGCGGCGCGGCGAGATCGCGGCGCTGCGCAGCATGGGCTTCGGGCGGGGGTCGATCCAGCGTATGGTTCTCGCCGAGAGCGTGGTGCTGCTGGCGATGGGAGCGGCGATCGGCGCCGTGCTGGGCTGGTTTCTCGCCGGACATCTCGATCGTATCCTGACCCAATCGCCAAGCCTGCCGGACGGTTACCGGTTCTTCATCCCCGCGTGGCGCGAGATCGCCCTCGCCGTCCTCGTTTCCGGCGCCGCGGGCGTCGGCGCCGCACTCCTCCCGGCGATGCAGGCGGCGCGCGTCGACATTCCGAGGACCCTGCACGAAGAGGCGGTGTGAGTGGCGAACGATCCGATCATCGTGGCCGAACGCATCGGCAAGACCTACCGCGTGGGCTCGTCCGACGTGGAGGCGGTGCGCGACTTCTCGCTCACCGTCGCGCGCGGCGAGTTCGTCTCGCTGATGGGACCGAGCGGGTGCGGGAAGAGCACGCTGCTCAACCTGTTCGGCTGCATCGATACGCCCACCTCGGGCCGGCTCCGCGTGTTCGGCGCCGACGCCGCCGCGATGGGCGATCGCGAGCGGACCGCGCTGCGCCTGCGCTGCATCGGGTTCGTGTTCCAGCGCTTCTACCTTCTCCCCATGCTCACCGCGTTCGAGAACGTGGAGCTGCCGATGATAGAGGCGCGGGTCCCGCGCGCCGAGCGCGTGACGCGCGCGACGGCGCTCCTGGAACGCGTGGGGCTCGGTCACCGCCTCCAGCACCGCCCGCACCAGCTCTCGGGCGGCGAGATGCAGCGCACCGCCATCGCGCGCGCGCTCGCGAACCGGCCCGACCTCGTCATCGCCGACGAGCCCACCGGCGAACTCGATCGCAGGACAGGCGCGTCGATCCTCGCGCTCATCAAAGAGCTGCAGGGCGGCGGACTCACCGTCGTCATGGCCACCCACGACCCGCACGCGGCCGATCTCGGAAACCGCGTGGTCGACATGGAGGACGCGTGAACACCGTCTCGTTCATCGGCAAGGGACTCCGCTTCCGGCCGCAGCGCACGCTCTTCCTGCTGCTCGGCTTCGCCGTGGGGGTCATGGTGATGACGGTGCTGCTGTCCGTCGGCACTGCGGTGCTGGATCAGGCCATGGACGAGGACCTCACCGGCGGCGGCGACGTGGTGCTGCTCCCCGTCGGCATCGACGTGGCGGTCCTGAAGACGGGCGGGGTCACGTCGATGAATTTCGACATTCCGAACGCGCGCTATCTCACGCGCGAGTTCCTCACCGAACGCCGCATCGCCGGCGCCGGCGTGGTCTCGCCCGAGCTGTCGCGCGTCTACGGAACGCTGCTGCGCGACGGCCGCGCGCAGCTCGTGCGCATGGAGGGCGTCGTGCCGTCGCGCTTCCGCGAGTTGTGGCCCGCGCTGCCCCCGTTCAGCGACGGCAACGCAGATCGCGACTACGTCGATCCGGACTTCACCACGCTCCTCTACGAGATCGACCGCTTCCACCCGCCCGTCGTCGACACGAGCCAGGTGTGGGCCGAGTGGCACTACTTCAACTATCACGACGGCGCGGGGCGTTCGCTGTACGTGTCCCTCAGCGGGGTCACGTTCGACGAGGATATCGCGCCGGGAGGCTACTCGCGCGGTGTCGTGCTCTTCGAGTACGTGGACGAGCACGGGCGCCAGACCAGGATCGTGGACGTTCTGCCCGGGCGGGAGATCGCTGCCTCGTACGACTCACCGGACCTGGTGGTGGGCCTCAACACGGTGCGGCTGGACGGCGGCGCTTACCGCGTCGCGCTGGCGCTGGCGGATTCGCTGGCGCGCCCGGTGACGGTGACGCTGGATCTCACGCCGACGCCCCACCAGTACATTCCACCCGTGACGCCCATGGGCGAAAAGCAGCCGTTCGGCTACGTGGTGCCCGTGCTGCGCGGACGCATGACGGGGCGTGTGATGATGAACGGGCGGACGATCGAGCTGGCCGGCGTCGGATACCACGATCACAACTGGGGACACTTCCGCGACGCGGTGTGGGACTGGGGGATCGTGCACGCCGGCCCGTACAGCGTCCTGTACGGCCGCTTCGCCGCGTCCCACGGCGAACTGCAGAAGCGGCCGCTCCTGTTCGCCGCGTTCGATGGCGACGGTCCGCGCCGCTTCGCACTCACCGGGCGCTACCAGGTAGACTGGGTGACGCCCGGGCTCACGCCGTCCTCGCCGCCGCGCACGCGCATCATGCACGACGCCATGCCGCGCGAACGACCCGGCCGGATCACGCTCAGCGCGGTGGGCGGCTCGGACGAGCTCACGCTCACGATCGACGTGGAGCGGCATTTCGTTTCCGAAACCGGCGGCGGCGAGCAGTCACTGTTCCGCGCCGACAAGACGGCGCGCACGTTCTTCTATCAGCTGGAGGGCCGTGTGCGGCTCACGGGACGGCTGGACGGAAAGAAGATCGACGAGACAGGGCACGCCTACTCGGAGACGTTCCTGGTGGAATAGGTGCGACGGACCGGGGTCGCGAACATAAAGATTGGACCCTTCTCCGGCATTTCGCATACCCTGTTCCTCGTGGCGCCCCCCACCCAGCTCGAGTTCGATCTTCTCTCGCACGCGGATGCGGTTCCGCCGCGCGTCGTGGCGAGCCGCGTGTTGCAGCGCCATCGCCTGCGCAACGACGTGCTCCGTCGCGCCCAGTACGTGCGCCGCTACTTCCCCGAGCTCGACGGCGAGACCATCACGGTGGGACTCACGCGCGCCGCGAGTGGCATGGCGATCCCGGGCGGGACGCGCATCTGGCTCAACCCCTCACGGCTGTCGTACCACACCATCGCGCACGAGCTGATGCATCTCCTGCAGTGCCGGGACATAGGAATCCCGGCCGGGGAAAGGGCGTGCGACGTGTTCTCGCTGGCGCGGCACTGGACGCTCAACGACGAGCGTCCCAGTTACATCCGCGTGCCGGTTTCGATGCTGGATGGCAAGGGGCGGCTCGCCGACCCGCAGGCGCGCGTGGTGTTCGAAGTCGCGCGTGAAGCCGTGGTGCAGCGCTCGCACGGGATGCGCCGCTACCTCTCGTTTTTCGAAGCCGAGCTGGCGCGCCGCTGCGAACGCGGCTACTTCAACAGGACCATCCTTCTCGCGCCCGCGGCGGGAATGCCTTCCAGACGATAGGATTCGGCACTCTCCCGATTCTTGCAAGTCCCCGCGCGCTCGTGTATAGACAGAGGATGAGCGAAGCGTCACCCGGAAGCGGACATCGCAGCGCCGCCATCGCCGTGACCCTCGGCGTCCTCATCGCGCTCGCCGCCGGCACCGGCGGCTACACCTTCATCTATGCGCGCGGGTGGTCGTACCTCACCAACGACCCCGAGGCCTGCGCCAACTGTCACATCATGGGCGACCACCTGGACGCGTGGCGCAAGGGGAGCCACCGCGCCGTCGCCACCTGCAACGACTGCCACACGCCCCACGATCCGGCCGGCAAGTACTGGACCAAGGCCGATCACGGCTTCTGGCATTCGTACCGCTTCACCACCGACGATTTTCACGAGCCCATCCAGATGACCGCGCGCAGCCGCGCCGTGGTGGAGGATGCGTGCCGCTACTGCCACGAGGACATCACCCACGACATCACCGCGCTCGAGGCCGCGGCGAACGGCGGCATCTCGTGCGTCCGCTGCCACAGCGGCGTGGGACACATGAAGTAGAAAGGAACGATTGCAGCCATGAGCAAGACCATCATCGGATCATCGTACGGGCGCCCGCGCGGGCGACGGCGCTTCGTCGTCATCTTTCTCGGCGCCATGCTGCTCACGGTCGCGACCCTCGCGCTCCTCATGAACATCTTCGAGCGCAAGCAGGAGGCGAAGAACCCTTTCTTCCGCGTGGTCGAGCTGACCGACACCACCGAGGACCCCGAGATCTGGGGCAGGAACTTCCCGCTCCAGTACGACGCGTACCGCCGCACCAGCGACCAGGTGCGCACGCGCTACGGCGGGAGCGAAGCCGAGCCGCGCACACCCACCGACGCCGATCCGCGCTCCATCGTGTCGCAGTCGCGCCTCGAAGAGGACCCGCGCCTCAAGACGATGTGGGCGGGCTACGCGTTCTCGCGCGACTTCCGCGAGGAACGCGGCCACGCGTTCATGCTCGAAGACCAGCTCTACACCGAGCGCCAGCAGGCGGCGAAGCAGCCCGGCGCGTGCATCCACTGCCACGCGTCGGTGTACGTTCCTTACATGAAGGCCGGCAACGGCGACCTCATCAAGGGTTTCGAGCACTACAACCCGCTCCTCTACAGTGACATCAAGGGCGATTTCAAACACCCGGTGGCGTGCATCGACTGCCACGACTCGAGCACGATGGCGCTGCGCGTGACGCGGCCGGGTTTCATCGAGGGAATCCGGGCGCTGAAGGCCTCGCGGGGCGTCGCGGACTACGACGTCAACCGCGACGCCACGCGCCAGGAGATGCGCTCTTTCGTGTGCGGCCAGTGCCACGTGGAGTACTACTTCAAGGGAGATGAGAAGCGCCTCACCTACCCGTGGCACAACGGGCTCAAGGTGGAGGAGATCCTCGCGTATTACGACGAGATCGGGTTCAAGGACTGGACGCACGCGGAAAGCGGCGCGCCGGCGCTGAAGGCGCAGCACCCCGAGTTCGAGATGTGGAACCAGGGGCTGCACGCGCGCTCCGCCGTCGCGTGCGCGGACTGCCACATGCCCTACACGCGCACGGGTGCGGCGAAGATCAGCGACCACCACGTGCGCAGCCCGATGCTGAACATCAACCACGCCTGCCAGACCTGCCACCGCTGGCCCGAGGAGGAGTTGAAGGCGCGCGTCGAGACCATCCAGGAGCGGACCTATGGACTGCGCAACATCGCCATGGACGCGCTCATCGAGCTGATCGGCGACATCAAGGCGGCGCAGGCGGCGGGACGCACCGACCACGAGCTCGCCGCCGCGCGCGACTTCCAGCGCCGCGCGCAGTTCTACCTGGATTTCATCGAAGCGGAGAACTCGATGGGTTTCCACGCGCCGCAGGAGGCGGCTCGCATCCTCGGAGAGTCGATCAACTTCTCGCGCAAGGGACAGATGGCGCTGCGTTCGCGGAGTTAGGAAACCTCACTTGAGAAGTACCATACGCTTCGCGCCCGCCGCCGGGATGCCCTCCAGCCGGTAGAAATAGACGCCACTCGCGACGGGGCGACCGAGAGTGTCGCGACCATCCCAGGCCGCAGCGTGCCTCCCCGCGGGCAGCACGCCTCCATCGAGACGCCTCACGAGACGTCCGGACGAGTCGTGGATGGCGATGACGGCGCGCGCCCGCGCAGCGAGCGAGTACTCGATCCTGGTTGAGGGATTGAACGGATTCGGCGCGTTTTGTCCCAGCGCGTTGGTGCTCGCGGGAATCGTCACCGTCGCTGTCGGCGAGCGGTAGTCGTCGCCAGCATCGGTACGCACTGTTAATTCGTAGCGGTACGTCCTGCCCGCTTCGACCTTCGGGTCCGTGGCGGACCCGAGTGCATCCCATGTTCCGGACGCCACCCGGTCCGGTCGCGTTCCGCTGCCAGTCCAACGATTTACAACCCAGGACGCGATGTTCTCGTCGCTCGACGCCCGCCACCGGAGCTCAACGCGATCATCGGAAACGCGCGCACGGAAGTCCGTGATAAGCACGGGTACCACGTCCTCCTGGTCGAACTTCGCGAGAAAGAAGTCGCCGCCGCCGTTGGCGAGGAACGTTCCGCCGCCGAAGTTGATGGCCTCGGCGAACGAGCCGGTGATCATAACCTGGTCCGCGGCGTCCACGCCGACCGAAAGTGCCCGGTCATTCTGCGCGTCGCCGAAGCGCGCCGACCAGACATGCGCACCGGCATGGCTGTACTTCGCTACGAACACGTCCTCACCGCCGGCGGAAACAAGCGGCCCTCCGCCGAAGTCCGCGGTTCCCACGCTGTAGCC
>DASTOO010000440.1:0-8257 GCA_035762505.1 Candidatus Krumholzibacteriia bacterium | reverse complement strand
AAGTCCGTGTTGGCGACCAGGTTGACGGACACCATCGATCCCTTGGTGCTGCCCAGCGCAGAGAGATAGTTGTTGCGCGCGAGCGCGTCGTGCACCTGGGACGGGGATATGTTGAGCGCCGCCATCTTGTCGGGCTTGAGCCACACGCGCATCGCGAACGTGCGGTCGCCGAGGATGTCGGCGCGCTGCACGCCGCTGATCGCGGAGAGCTTCGGCTGAACCACGCGCGTGAGGTAGTCGGTGATCTGGTTCTGGTCGAGCGTCTCCGACGAGAAGCCGAGGTACATCGACGCGAACTGGGCGTCCGCGGTTTCGAGCTCGATGACCGGCGCCTGCGCTTCCGGCGGCAGGTCGTTGCGGACCTGGGCCACCTTGGCCTGAATCTGCGTCAACGCGGCGTTGGTGTCGTAGTTGAGCTTCAGGTGCACCGTGATGTTGCTCAACCCCTGCGCGCTGGACGACTCGATGTAGTCGATGCCGTCGGCGCTGGCGATCACCCGTTCGAGGGGCGTCGTGATGAACCCGCGCACGAGGTCGGCATTCGCGCCGATGTAGGCGGTCGTCACGCGCACGACGGCGATGTCGCTGCGCGGGTACTGGCGCACGCTCAGGGAGCGGATCGCCTGCAGTCCGGCAATCAGGATCACGAGGTTGACGACCACCGCGAGAACGGGGCGTCGGATGAACAGATCCGTGAATCTCATCTCAACTGTCCTCCGGCTTGGGCGCGGGATCGTTGGAAGGTTGAATTTCGTTGTGCACCTGGACGGCGGCACCGCTGCGCAGCTTGAAGACGCCCGAGGTCACCACCTGCTCGCCCGGCTGAACGCCCTCGAGGATCGCCACCTGATCGCCGCGCGCCGGGCCGAGCTTCACGAACTGCTGGCGCACGCCGAGGTAGGGCTTGCCGTCGGGACCCTTGACGTCCTCGACAATGAAGACCGAGTCGCCGTACGGCGCGTAGCTGATGGAGGAGGCCGGCAGCGCGACCACCGCGCTGCTCTCTTCCATCATCAACCGCACCTGAACGAACATGCCCGGGAGCAGCTTTCCGTCTGGGTTTGCGAGGGTCGCCTGCACCTGGACGTTGCGCGTCGCCTCGTCGATGACCGAGTTCACGGCGGTGATCCGGCCGCTGGAGGCCACGCCGGGCAGCCCTTCGGCTTCGACGCGCACCTCCGCTCCCACGCGCAGGTCGTCCAGCGACTGCTGGGGCACGGAGAAGTTCACGTACACCGGGTCGAGCGCCTGCAGCGGAACCACGGGCGCTCCGCCCTCCAGGTACTGGCCCAGGTTGACCTGGCGGATGCCGAGGGAGCCGGTGAACGGCGCGCGGATCGTCTTGCGTTCGATGACGGCGCGGATCTCCGCCGCGCGCGCGTCCGCCGCCTTGGCCTCGGCGTCGACGCGGTCGTACTCTGCCTGCGACGTGACCCCCTTGGCACGCAGCTCGCGCACGCGTTCGAGGTTGGCGCGCGACAGCTCGCGCTGCGCCTCGGCGGCGGCGAGCTGCGCCTGCTCCTGCTTCGCGTCGAGCGTCACCAGCACGTCGCCGGCGCGCACGCGCTTGCCGGACTCGAACGTGAGCGACGCGACCACTCCCGGCAGATCGGCGCTGACCATTACGCCCCGGACCGCTGCCACTGTTCCGATCGCGCCGAGGCTGGCCTGCCACTCATCCTGGTCCGCCACGATCGTCGTCACCGCTTCCGGGGGCATCTGGAAGGAGGCCCCCTGGGCGATCGCCGCTCGAATCTGCATGAACTTCACCAGGCCGATTGCGGCGACGAAGACGGTCAGTGAAGTCAACATGATGATCATTCGCTTCTTCATGAGAGGCTCCTTCGTTATCGTGCTGTTTCATCCACGTCGATGCCGCGTTGCTCGAGCAGCGCGCCGGTCGCGCGCGCCAGTTCGGTGCGGGCGATCCGGTAATCCGCGTGCGCGGAGATCTCGCCCAGCCGCGCGCTGGAAAGGTCGTTCTGCCGCGTGAGGACCAGAAAGTTGGTGGAAAGGCCCACGTTATAGCGATCCTTCTCCGCGGAGAGCTGGATCTCCGCCGCCTCGCGCCCCGCGCGCGCGGCCTCGATGCGCTGCCCGGCGGTCTCGAGGGTCGCGGCGGCGTCCAGCACCTCGGCGCGGATCGTCTTGCGCACGCGCACCAGGCCCAGTTCCGCCTGGCGCTCGCCGTGGCGGGCGATCGCTTCGGCCGCCTGCGCCTCGTCGTTGCCGATCGGGAACGAGAACACGAGACCGGCGAACACGTCGTCGAAGTCGCCGTCGCCCAGCATTTCCCACGACCGGCCCCACGCGCCGTCGTAGTCCGGCGGAATGACCACCGGGTCCCCCGACACGTCGGACGCGGACGGATTGGCCGAGCCCGAGATGCCGTAGCGGTCGTAGGCGACCACCGCGTCGAGTGTCGGGCGCGTGCGATCGCGCGCGAACGTCCGCTCCGCCTGGCGGCGATCGAGCGCCGCGCTCGCAACCGCGACTTCGGGGCGCGCGGCGAGTGCGCGTTCGATGGCGGCGCGGCGGTCCACCGGAGCGGTCTCCGGGGTCCCCCCCACCTCCGGAGCGAAGGTCTCCTGCCACAGCTCGTCGTCGGCCTCTCCCAGCATCAGCAGCTTCAGCGCGGTCTCGGCGTGCGCGGCTGCTTCGCGCGCCGCGAGCAGTTCTCCCCGTCGGCGCTCCACCTCGGCGCGCGGCTGTGCCAGCTCCGTCTCCGGCACTGCTCCGCTCTCCGCGCGCGTGCGCGTCTCGGACAGCTGCTCTTCGGCCAGCCGCACCGATTCCTCGCGCACCGTCACCTCCGCCCGCGCGGCGGCGAGGTTCCAGTACGCCCGCTCGACCGCGGCCACCGTCTCTACGATCTCCACCTTCAGCTCGGCGTCGCTGCGCCTGCGGTCCGCGTTCGCGACCTTTATCGAGAGTCGCGCCGGATCGACGAACCGGTTGCGCAGGAGCGGCTGGCGCAGCTCGACGCCGACTCTCGTCTGATAGGCCGGCGAGAGCAGATCGAAGGTGCCATTGGTGGTGCCGCGCGAGCTCGTCGCGTGCACGGACAGCACGCCTCCCGTCGGCAGGTACTGCGACAGCGCCGCCATCGCTTCGACTCCCTCGGTGGTGGGCGCGCCTTCGCCGGCGGGCGCCCCGGAGAACGCGGAGTTCACCGGCACCTTCGCCCGACGCCATCCCCCGCTCAGGTCGAAGACCGGGTTGTACACGCCCCGGGCGCCCGACACGGCCGCCGCCGCCGAAGCCGCGGACTCCCGTGAGATGACGATCCCTTCATTCTTCTCGAGCGCAAAGCCGATGGCCTCGTCGAGCGAGAGCGGGCGCTCGGCGCCGGTCGCCGCGCGCGGCCAAGCGAACGCGAGCACGACCGCGGCCGCGAGCAGCGGGCGCATCACACACGATTTCACGTCAGTCCTCCTCCCAGATCGGATTTCTGCAGGCATGGGTTGATGGTGTCCGCGAAGAGGATCAGCATGCGCGGATCGACCGCTCGCAGCCCCTCCCTTTCGCACTCCGTCAGCTCGACGCCGCGCTCGACCAGGATGCGCAGTGCGGCATCCGGATCCTCGAGAAATTCGCAGCGGAATGCTTCGTCCGTCACCAGCTGTCCGATGACTTTCTCCACGTTGCGTTGACTCATGGCTGTGCTCCATTTTCCGCGGCCCTCGTCCGTGGGCACCGGCGCCGGGCCGCTGTCTGTGCGGGCCCGGCGCCTCGCCCTTGCTAGAACCGATAGGTGAGTCCGAAGGTGCCCCGCGGCATCCAGATCGGGTCCGCCCCGGTTCCGTCTGAAAGTCCCGCCGCATCGTCCTGCGGAAACGCGACGAATTCGCGAAAATCACCGCGCAGCGCGAGCGACTGCGTGAGCGGAATGCTCGCGCCGAGCCCGAAGTTGATCGCGAACGCCGTCTCCGACTCGGAAAGCTGCGGATGGTTGTCGGCGCCGGTCGCCGACAGGAACGTCATCGCGCCCACGCCCGCCGTGAGGTACGGCGAGAGCGCGGGCGCCCCCCACGGGAGCTGCGCGCGCAGGTTCGCCTGATAGCTCAGCACGTCGGGGTTCTTGAGGTCCTGGCTGCCGCCGGTGCCGGTGCTCACCGTGTTCGCCACGGGGATCAGCCACGCGAACTCGCCCTCGATCGCGAAGATCGTGCCGGCGTGATACGCCAGTGCCGCGGCGAGCGGGATGTTCACGAAGTTGTCGGGCAGCGCGGTGTCGTTCTCCATGAGCCCCTGCACGCCGCCAAGGATCGACGCCTCCCAGGGTGTCGCGCCCTCTCCTTCGGCATGCGCGGACGCCGCGAGCAGCGCGATCACCAGCGCGAGCACCGCGAGCACGGTCGCGGCGGTGAACGAAAGTTTCCATTTGTACATGATTGCCTCCTCCGGGTGTCGCGCCCGTCGCCGGGCGCTGATTGCTTCGATTATTTCGATCGCGGGGCGGGAGCGAAGCGCCACGCCCGATCGTTGTTCGGACAATCCCTATCTCAAGGGACGTGCCAGTCGTCGGGCGGAGGAAGATTTCGTGGGCAAGGTGTGACGCGCGCGCAAGTTGCGGCAGGACGCAATCGCGCCGCGAAGGATGGAGACGTCAGGTTGTGCTGTAGACGAATCGACAGGTTGTCGATCCGTCTACAGCAGTCGGAGGGAAAGCGAGTGGAGGACGGGCGTCAGCTCAGCGCGAGCGAAACAACGCTTTGACGCCGCCAATCGACTTTTGCTCGACGGCCACCGGGGCGTCGTTCCACTGGGCGATGCGCAATGCGGGCTGGCCGTCCGCCGTGGTGAAGTAACCGCCCGCGAACAGAACACCGTTGAGCTCCGCCAGCGCGAGCACCGATCCATTCATCCCGGACCCCAGCTGGGACCCGTTGGCGCCGTCCCACGCAATCACGCCGCTGGGGCCGCACGGTCCGGCGAAACTGCCGGCGGCGAGCAGCAGACCGTTACGAACCCGAAGGTCTGCAACCACACCGCAGCCGTCCCACGCCGGGTTCAGTGAGGTCCAGCCCTGGACTCCGTCCCAGCTGCTCAGGAGCGGGTCGAACGCGCCGGCAACCACGTTGCCGCCAAACTGGTCGACGGCACGGACGTTCTGAACCGCGCCGGCCAGAGAGAGGTTCGTGCCATCGTAGACGCGTATGCGGAGGTACTCACCGCCGATGAAGAGCCGGTCGCCGACGACATCCACCGCCTGGATGCTGACCAAGTCGTTCCCGGCTTCGGACAGGAAGGTGAACCGCTGGAACCAGAAGCCGTTCGCAGGGAGCCACTCATTGAGATGCGCCACCTGCACGCCGAACGGCGGCAGCCCCTCGCTCGTGCCGACGAACAGCCGGCCCTGGTAGGAGGCGGCGGCATAAGGCGTGGCCGCAACGCCCGTGCCAAGGCTCGACCACGCCGATCCGTCCCACGCGGCGACGCGCGTGGCGGCCATTCCACCGGCCTCGCTGAAACCCCCGACCACGATCAGGCGGCCGTCGTGAATCGTCAGTGCGTACACGGGGCCGTTGACACCGGAACCCAGCGCTGACCAGGACGTCCCGTTCCAGGCGGCGATGTTACTCACCGGAACACCGCCGGCGTTACTGAAGAGTCCGGCGGCAATCAGGTCGGTTCCAAAGACCGCCAGGTCCCAGACGCTGGAGCTGGAACCCGGAATTCCGCCCGCGACGGCGGTCCAGGTTCCGGCCGGCACGGTTCGGGCCGGAGGTTCGGCCTTCTGCGCATCCGCGCGGGCGGTGAATGACAGCGACACCAGGATGACGGCGAGCAGCGGGATTCCCCAGGATGGTCTGTTCATGGCGGGCGCCCCCTTCTGAGCTCGCGGAGGCGGCCATTCTACCACGCCGTGAACGCCATTGCAACAGCGCGACGCGACGCCGCGACGCGCGCGGGTCGCAGGGAGCGACTCAGCGGATGTTGTATTTCTCGAGGCGCGTGTAGAGCTGCGCGCGGCTCAATCCCAGCAGGCGGGCGGCCTTGGACTTGTTCCCGCGCGCCTGACTCAGCGCCTGCTCGATGTAGCTCCGGTCCACGGCCTCGAGATCGACGTTACCGGGGATGAGCGGCGTCGGCGGTGCGAGCGGGCGGTTGCCGTTGCTCGGCGAGGTCCCGTTGGTCGAGACGACCGAGACGGTCGGGAGATGACGGCGCGCGATCAGTCCGCCGTCGCACAGGAGGATCGCGCGTTCGATCGCGTTGCGCAGCTCGCGCACGTTGCCCGGCCACGGGTACTCGAGCATCCACGCGCGCCCGTCGCGCGAGATTCCCGCCGCGGGCCGCCCCATCGCCTTGCCCAATTCCTCGAGGAAGGACTCCGCCAGCGGGAGAATGTCCTCGGGCCGATCGCGGAGCGGCGGGATCGGGATCTCGAACACGTTGAGCCGGTAGTAGAGGTCTTCGCGGAAATCTGCGCGCGCGATCGCCGCCGCGAGGTTGCGATTGGTCGCGGCGATCACGCGCACGTCGGCCTTGAGGGTGCGCGTGCCGCCCAGGCGCTGGAACTCGCGCTCCTGCAGGACCCGCAGGAACTTGGCCTGCACGAGCGGGCTCATCTCCGCGATCTCGTCGAGGAAGAGCGTTCCACCCGCGGCCTGCTCGATGCGGCCCACCTTGGTCGCGACCGCCCCGGTGAACGCGCCCTTCTCGTGGCCGAACAGCTCGGACTCGAGGAGCTGCTCCGGCAGCGCCGCGCAGTTGATGGCGATGAACGACCGGTCCGCGCGCGCCGACCCCTGGTGAATCAAGTGCGAGATCACTTCCTTGCCCGTCCCCGACTCGCCCGTGATCAGAACCGTCGTCTCGGACGGCGCAACCCGTCCCACGTGCTGCTGCACGTCCTTCCACGCCCGCGACACGCCGACGACGCGGGTCCGCCCGCGCGATTCCAGCTCACGCGCCAGCGTTTCCACGGTCGCCTCAAGGCGCTGCGCGCGCTCGAGCGCTTCCGAAGCGAGGCGCGCTTCCTCGGCCAGCCGCTGGTGCGAGAGCATGAGGGCGACACGGTCGGCGAGCCGGCGCGCGACGTCGACATCCTCGAGGCCGTAGCGGGAGGGCTCGCGGTGGAAGAACCCGATGCTGCCGTGGATCTCGCCCGCGAGCCGCACCGGAACCTTGAGCCAGGAGCGCATGCCCGTCCCGAGCAGGATGCGGTTGCGCTCGGTGGTGGGCGTGATCTGCGCCGGTATGTCGTGCATGATGTCGAAGTCCAGCTCGCGGCGCTGCGCCTCCTGGTCGGTGAGCGCGAAGGGCTTCGACGGCGGCTCGATGTCCGCCTCGCCCGCGACCGCGATGGTGTAGATCGCGTTCGCGCGGTGATCGAGGCCGCCCAGGTACACGAGGTCGTGCGGGAGAATCGTGCGGATCGCCTGGGAGAGGCTCTCGAACACCTCGCGCACATCGAGCGATTCGGCCAGCGTGCCGAGCGCGATCTCGAGCCTATCGAGCCGCTCCCGGCGCTGGCGCTCCGCGTCCCACATGCGCCAGTGCTCCACGGCCGATCCCAGCAGCGCCGCGATGGGACGCAACGCCTCCTGGTGCTCGTCGCTGAAGGCGCGCGGCTCGTAGGAACAAATCCAGACGCCGCCGGTGAAGGTATCGCCGATGTGGAACGGCTCCCAGAGCGCGGAGCGCACGCCGCCTTCGATGATCCTCGCGTCGACCGGAAAACTCGGGTCGAGATCCGTGGTCGTGTCCTCGATGCGGGGCCGCGGCCCGGGATGCGGGCGTACCCGCGGCGACCAGTCCGTGAGCGAGCACGGCTGCGACATCATCTCCTTGTGCTCCTCACAGGGGATGGTGGTGGCGTGCACGACGGCGCGGTCGCCGTCGACGATGCGCACGACACCCATGTTTTCGAAGGGAATGAGCTTGCGGACGGAGGTGGCGACGCGGCCGAAGACGTCCTGCAGCTCCAGGGTCTCCGACGCCGTTTCCGCGATCTCCGTCAGGACACGTGCGACCAGCTGTGGGTCCATTGGGGGAATCCTTACGACCGGATGAGATGGCTGAACCCGGGTAAGATAATGTTCCTCCCTGGGTCCCGCCAGCCCAATGTTACGCGCCTATTTCAACCCGACACCCGCCGGCGCCGGGCGTCGAGACTCCACGCTCCCGCCCCGGCCGCCGAAAGGTACAGCCAGTAGAAGCAGTACAGCACCGCGGGTGTGCCCCCGTTCTCCACCGGCCAGAAGCCCTGGGGGACGTGGAACTGGAAGTACGCCACGGCCATCTCGCC
>DASTOO010000439.1:0-2187 GCA_035762505.1 Candidatus Krumholzibacteriia bacterium | reverse complement strand
TTCCGACGCGAGGATGTTCCCGGCCGTGGCCGTGGGGTCGCCCCAGACGATGATTTTGCTCCGGACGAACATCTCGCCGAACAATCCGAAGGCAATGATGATCAGATACAGCACGCCGCCGATTCTGGCAAGAACTCGGGGCGAGACTTCCACGCGGTGCTTTTCCATCGTCAACCTTTCCGGTGCCTCACGGCGCCGCTATCTCGCCCGGCGCGGGATGGTGACGGTCCCACCACTCGTGCGCGCGCGGCGTCGTCCAGGAGTCGCCGGTCGCGATCGCCCCCAGCGCCTCCGCCAGCGCGTCGGCCGAGTGCGGCCGGTCGTCCGGGTTCTTGGCGAGGCACGCGAGGATGATCTGTTCGAGCGCGGCGGGCACCTCCAGCTCCGTTCGCGCCGAGGGCGGAACCGGCTCCGCCTGCGTGTGCTGGATCATGGTCTCCATGGGAGTTCGTCCCGTGAAGACCAGTTGCCCCGTGATCAACCAGTACGCCACGCAGCCCACCGCGTACAGGTCGGCGCGCCCGTCGACCGCCCGGCTCCCGAGCACCTGCTCGGGCGCCATGTACGCGGGTGTGCCCGTGATCGCGTGATCGCCCGTGAGCTGCGTCTCGTCGCTGTCGCCATCGCGCCGCGACTTGACCATCCCGAAGTCGAGCACTTTGACAAAATCCACTTCGCGACCGTACCGGCACACGTACACGTTGGCCGGCTTGATGTCGCGGTGGATCAGCCCCCTCGCGTGGGCTTCGCCGAGCGAGTGGCACACCTGCGTCAGCATCTTGATCGCGCGCTCGGCGGGAACCGGCCCGAAGCGCTTCACGAGCGTGTCCAGGTCGAAGCCGTCCAGCAGCTCCATCACGTAGTAGAACGTGCCGTCGTTGGCGACTCCGAAGTCGTAGAGTTCGATGGTGTGCGGCGAGCGCATCGACGCGGTGGCCTGCGCCTCGCGCCCGAACCGCTCCCGCATCTCCCGGGAACGTGCGGCGTCGGACGTGCCGAGAGATTCCGACCGCACCAGCTTGATCGCCGCCGGGCGCGTCAGCAGGTGATGCTCCGCCCGCCACACCTCGCCCATTCCGCCGCCGCCGAGGCGTTCGATCAACCGGTAGCTCCCCATCTCGCGGGCGCGCGTCACTTCCCGGCCGAGCCCGTACATCACGCGCGAACCCACGTACGCCATCACGGCGACGAGCAGGTACGGGAACACGAGCCCGAAGAAGAATTTCCCCGGCGTGAGCCCGGGTACGGGGCGGTTCGCGATTACGAAAGCGAGCACGATCGGGACCGAGCTCACCGAGGCGAGAGTGGCAATGGCCGCCTTGCGCGGCGTGCTCGGAACGACGACGGTGAACAGCAGGACCCACACCGCCACCCAGGACAGACCGAGCCGCGAATCGGCGTCGAGCCCGGTTGGATCCAGGAACTCGGCCGCCGCGATGCCGAAGCTGCCGGCCACCTGGAATACCAGCCCGATGGTCATGACACGCGCGAGGGGAAGGCGCCGACTCCGGGCCAGGCCGGCGACCACCAACGCAACGGTAATGGAGAGTAACCCGGGGCCCCACAGGGTGGGGTGCGAAACGAGGTACGCCCGCCCCTCGGTATCCACCAACGCGGGGAAGAGCGCGGCCATGAAGTAGGTGAACGCGTAGAGCAGCGCGAGGATGCGCAGCCGGTGCGCGGACTGCGCAAGGAGGTCGGGCGGCGGCCCGGTCGCGCGCGCGCGGCGGCCTTCGTCCCGCAGGAACAGCTTCTGGCCGGAATCGGGAGTGTTCATGGTGTGCGGTTCGCGATCGCGGAGGATCGTACTACGCATGCGGGGCGGCGAACAAGCGGCGCAGCCACCGCGGACAACCCGGTCTCCTCGAACTCCCGCTCGCAGGAGAACAACGCTCTCCCGTTGCCGTCAACCCGCGCCGGCGTACATCTGCACGAGCAGCACCGTGTCGATACAGGCGTGCGCGAGAACGAGCACCCACAGGTTGCGCCTGACGATGAGGTACGACGCGGCGAGCGCGAGCCCCATTAACGTGGTCTGGATGATGCCGACCACACCCCAGTCGAAGTGCGCGATGCCGAACACGACCGCGCTGACGAGTGCCGACACGCCCCACGCCATCCTCGTGCCCTTCCCCATGCCGGCCACGCGCGTCATGAGGAATCCACGGTAGACCACTTCCTCGCCGA
>DASTOO010000438.1:0-4334 GCA_035762505.1 Candidatus Krumholzibacteriia bacterium | reverse complement strand
ATCGAGACGTACCCCATCCGCACCGACGCGATGTCCGATCCGTCGTCCTCCCGCCACACCGGGTCCCGCCCCCCGATGGTGTAGTGCGTCTGCAGCTCCGCGGTCGCGGGCTCGATGAAATTCTCGTAATGCCGGGATCCGAGCTTGGTGATGCGCAGACCCTTGACGGGCGCCACATCCGGGTTCGGTATGTTGACGTTGAGCAGCGCGCCCGCCGGCACGCCGTGCTCCAGCGCGCGCTCGACGATGCGGCGCGCGACCCGCCCGTTGACGGCCTCGTCGGCCACGGAACGCTGCAGCGCCGATATCGCGATCGACGGGACGCCGAGGATCGTGCCCTCGAACGCCACCGCGACGGTCCCGCTGTAGGTCACGTCCTCACCCATGTTGGGCCCGTGGTTGATACCGGCCACGATCAGATCCGGCGGGCGATCCATGATGACCTGCAGTGCCAGCACGACGCAATCGGTCGGCGTGCCGACGATGCGGTAGTGGCGATCGTCGACTTTCTTCACCTCGATGGGGCGGCGCACCGTCAGCGAGTGGCTGCTCGCGCTCATCTCGTTGTCGGGCGCCACCACGAAGACGTCGGCCAACGGAGCGAGTGCGCGCTCGAGCACCTGGATGCCGCGCGCGTCGAAACCGTCGTCGTTCGAGATCAGGATTCGTTTCTGCATCGTGACGGCGGCCGCAAGCACGGGGCCGCGCTCGGTCTTTTTCCGGGAAGCCGCAGTCTACCAGAACACCGATTTCGCGACCATCCGCAAAAAGCGGTACGTGTCGACGAACGGATTGATGAAGCTCTTCTCCCCGCCGTAGATGGTCTGCACCGGCACCGACGCGATCCTTCCCCGCGCGCGGCCGGCGCGGATGATCATTTCGGACTCGATTTCATAGCGCGAGGTTGTGAGCGCGAACTTCGCGAAGTGCTCCAGCCGGATGAGGCGGTAGCCGTTCTGGGAGTCCGGCACCTTGCGGCCCGCCAGCAGCGACACCACGGCACTCGTCACGTGGTTCGTCGCCAGGCGCAGCCACGGCATGTTGGCCGAGTTCACGAGGCGGTTGCCGACCACGAGATCGGCGTCGGTCTCGCGCGCCTTCGCCACGAAGGCGGGAATCTCGTCGGGGTTGTGCTGACCATCCGCGTCGAGAAGGATCGCGTAGGGAACCCCGAGGGTGGCCGCGCGCGCGATGCCGCTCCGGATGGCCGCCCCTTTGCCGCGGTTCACCACGTGAGCCTCCACCACCACGCCCGCGCGCTCGGCGACGGCGCGGGTGTCGTCGGCCGAGCCGTCGTCCACCACCACGATGCGGTTGCGCGCGACGTAGCGCGCGACGCGTTCGATCACGGCGACAAGGTGTGCCCCCGCGTTGTAGGCGGGTATCACCGCGGCGAGATCGCTGAAGGGGGTGGCACTATCCACTGGTTTCGGTGCGCTCCAACGGGATGAAGTGGAACCACTGATCGGAGTAGCCGCGAATAATGCGCTCGAGATCGCGCAGGCAGCGCTCCTGGAGGCGTTCCAGCTTCTCGAATTCGTCCACGTGGTCCTCCGCGAAGTGCGTGCCGCCGTGAACGTACTTGAAGCGGTCACGCCCGTCAAACACAAGCGCGCCTGTGAGGACCGGCGCATTGCAGCGGGCGGCGAGGACGAGGTGCCCGAGCGGAAATTCGCTCTCGACCCCGAAGATCGCAAAGCGCTTCTTCGCCTTGCCGTAGGAGCGGTCCACCAGCAGCGCCACCGAATCGCCGCGGTCCATCGCCTCCTTGAGCTTCGAGAACGACTCTCCCAGCGGGTGGGCGTGGATGCCGAGGTATTCGCGCCGCGCGCTGTAGAACTCCGTGACCTGTCGGGTCGGATGGTCGAGTGCCACGGTGTGGACCTCGTGGCCCATGCGCGCGAGGCAGTACCCGCCGAGCTCCCACGGCCCGACGTGCGCCGACGCGATGATGAACGGCTGCCCGCCCAGGCGCTCGATCTGGGCGCGCAGCTCCGAGACGTCGCAGCGGGCGAACAGCTCGTCCGGATCCAGGAACGGGAGCTGCAGGAAGAGCTGTATCCCCCGCGCAAAATTGTGGACGGTCCGCCGGGCCGCGGAGCGGCGGTCGGGGGCGGTCCATTCGGGATGTATGATCCGGAGGTTCTCGTCCAGAAGCCGCCGTGTGCGCGGGCGCAGCCACCAGTTGGCCTCGGCCAGCGTCCACGTGATCCCCCGGCAGAACCAGTCGGGGGTGAAGCGCGAGAAGAAGGCGCCGAGATGGTACGGGATCACCTGGATCATGGGTCTGGACGGAGCAGCCCCCCCACCATACCCGCCTGGCGCCGCGGGAACAAGGACCCGTTCTTGACGGACCGGGGCCCAGTCGATAATATGAGTGGCACGGGCCCTGCTTGGTCCCGATCCGAGGTACTTCATTCGATCCGATCATCCAGCGCGTGACATTCTCCCCCACCGCCCCGGGGACGATTGCGCCCTCGCGCGACCGCTCCGCTGAACTCGCCCATATCCTGGACCGGCGCATCATGGTGCTCGACGGCGCCATGGGCACGATGATCCAGCAGTTCGGCCTGGACGAAGCCGCCTTCCGCGGGTCTCGTTTCCGCGATCACCATCACGATCTCAAGGGCGACAACGACCTCCTCTGCCTCACCCAGCCGCAGATCGTCGCGGACATCCACCGCCGTTTCCTGGAGGCGGGAGCGGACATCGTCACGACCAACACGTTCAATGCGACGCCGGTCTCACAACACGAATACGGGCTGTCCCATCTCGCGTACGAGATCTCGCGCGAAGCGGCGCGCATCGCGCGCGCCGAGGCCGACGCCTGCACCGCGCGCGACCCGTCGTGGCCGCGCTTCGTGGCCGGCTCGCTCCCGCCCACCAACCGCACCGCGTCGATTTCGCCCGACGTCACCGACCCGGCCCATCGGAACGTCACCTTCGACGAGCTGCGCGACGGATACCGCGAGAACGCGCGCGGCCTGATCGACGGCGGCGCCGACATCCTGCTCGTCGAGACGGTGTTCGACACGCTGAACGCCAAGGCCGCGCTGTTCGCGATCGAGGAGGAGTTCGAGGCGTGCGGCGGGCGCCTCCCGGTCATCTGCTCCGGCACCATCACCGACCTGAGCGGCCGCACGCTCTCCGGCCAGACGCCCGAGGCGTTCTACGCGTCGGTGTCCCACGTGCCGCTCCTCGCCGTGGGCCTGAACTGCGCGCTCGGGAGCGCGCAGATGAAGCCCTTCCTCGCCGCGTTGTCCGCCACCTCCCGCTTCCGGGTGAGCGTGTACCCCAACGCGGGACTGCCCAACGCGTTCGGCGGGTACGACGAGTCGCCGGAGGCGATGGCGGCCGCGATCCGCGAGATGGCCGACGACGGACTCGCGAACCTCGTGGGGTCGTGTTGCGGCTCCACACCGGAGCACACCCGCGCCATCGTGGAGGCTGTGCGCGGGCTTCCGCCGCGCCGCATTCCCGCGCAGCGGGGCTACACGATCCTCTCCGGGCTGGAGGCGCTGCGGATCCGGCCGGACTCGAATTTCATCAATATCGGCGAGCGCACGAACGTCACCGGTTCGGCGCGCTTCCGCAAGCTCATCCAGGCGGACGACTACGAAGCCGCGCTCGGCGTCGCGCGCCAGCAGGTGGAGGACGGGGCGCAGCTCATCGACGTCAACATGGACGAGGGCATGCTCGATTCCGTGGCCGCGATGCGTCGCTTTCTCAATCTCATTGCCACCGAGCCCGACATCGCCCGCGTCCCCATCATGATCGACAGCTCCAAGTTCGAGGTGATCGAGGCGGGGCTCAAATGCGCGCAGGGAAAGTGCGTCGTGAACTCGATCTCCCTCAAGGAGGGCGAGGCGGCGTTCCTGGACCACGCGCGCCGCCTGCGCCGCTACGGCGCCGCGGTCATCGTCATGGCCTTCGACGAGCAGGGCCAGGCGGACACGGTGGAGCGCAAGGTCTCGATCTGCGACCGCTCGTACCGCCTGCTCACGGAGCGCATCGGCTTCCCGCCGGAGGACATCATCTTCGACCCCAACGTGTTCGCCGTCGCGACGGGGATCGAGGATCACAACCCCTACGCACTCGACTTCATCGAGGCGTGCCGCGAGCTCAAGAAGCGCTTTCCGCTCTCGCACGTGAGCGGCGGTGTCAGCAATGTATCGTTCTCATTTCGTGGAAACGAGCCGGTGCGCCGGGCGATCCACGCCGTGTTCCTCTACCACGCCATCCGCGCGGGCATGGACATGGGCATCGTCAACGCGGGCCAGCTCGAGGTCTACGACCAGATTCCGGCCGAGCTGCGTGAGGCTTGCGAGGACGTG
>DASTOO010000437.1:0-2125 GCA_035762505.1 Candidatus Krumholzibacteriia bacterium | reverse complement strand
TGAACATCGGCCGCGCGGCGCGCGGCGCGGGCGGCGCGGCGCCGACGGCGCCGTCGCCCTGGGAGCGGGTCGGGAAGTGGGAGATCGGGGGCGGCGAGTGAAGATCGTCCTGGGCGGCGTGCGCAAAGAGATCGGGATGGTCCGCACCGCCGCCGGATTCGTCGTGACGATCGACGGGCGCCGCCACACGGTGACGGAGGTGAACGTCGCGGCCGGGACGATCGCGTTCCTCATCGATCACGCGTCGCACGTCGCGCACGTCTCGAAGGGGCGCAACGGCCTCGACATCTCGATCGGCGGGCGCGCGTACGCGCACTCGCGCGATGAGGTGGACAGCGACCGTCCGGCCGGCACGGGCGGCGACGGCCGTCTCGAAGCGCCCATGCCGGGTTCCATCGTGGCCGTGAACGTCGCCGCCGGGGATTCCGTGGTTGCGGGGCAGCCGCTGGTCGTGCTGGAGTCGATGAAGATGCACAACGAGTTGCTCGCGCCGGTGGCCGGCAGGGTCAAGCGCGTGCACTGCCGGACGGGCGAGCAGGTGTCGTACGGCCAGACGCTGGTCGAGATCGGAGCAGAGTGGTGATGCCGATTGTCCTTCTGGCGATCATCCTGGGGATCATCCAGGCCGTCACGGAGTTTCTTCCCATATCGTCGTCCGCCCATCTGATCCTGGCGCGCGCGGCGCTGGACTTCGACGTCGTCGACGGCTTGACCTTCGACGTCGCGGTGCATATCGGCACGCTGATAGCGATCGTGGTGTACTTCTGGGGCGACCTGCGTTCCCTCGCGCGCGGCTTCCTGTCCACCTTCTCGCGCGGCCACGGCAAGGACGACCCCGCCGCGCGGCTGTCGTGGTACGTGATCGCGGCGTGCATTCCCGCGGGGCTGGTGGGCTTGTTCTTCGAGCAGGCGATCGAGTTGTATTTCCGTCACGCCTCCGTGATCGTGGTCACGCTCATCGCGGGCGCGTTCCTGTTCCTGTGGGTCGAGCGGCGTTTCCGCCAAGACGGCGGGATGCACACGCTCACCCTGTGGCGGGCGGTGTCGATCGGCGCGGCGCAGACGCTGGCGCTGATCCCCGGGGTGTCGCGTTCCGGGATCACAATCTCGGTCGGAATGATGTGCGGGATGCGGCGCGACCAGGCCGCCCGCTTTTCGTTCCTCATGGCGTCGCCGCTGATGCTGGGAGCGGGGTTGAAGAAATCGTTCGATCTGATCGGCGAGCCGCTCATGCCGGGCGAGCTGACGGCGCTGCTCGTGGGGATCGCGACCTCCGCGATCGCGGGCTGGCTCGTCATCCGTTTTCTGTTGAGCTTTCTCCGCCGGCACGGCCTACACATGTTCGCGTATTACCGGATCGGTCTGGCCGTCGTCGTTCTCGCGTTCCTTCTGGCGGGACGTTAAGGAGGTCCTCCATGCGTTTCGGTGCGCCCTGGAGCCGTCTGTTGACCGGCGTTTCGATTTTCGCCAGCGTGGTTTGTCTGGGCGCGGGCTACGCGGCGTGGTCCGCGGTCACGCGCACCACCGGCGACCGGTCGACGTGGTGGGCGTCCCTGCTGCCGCTCGCGGTGGTGGGCGCCGCCGCGCTCTTCACGGTGCGCGGCTACACGATCGAGCGCGACTCGATCCTGGTGCACCGGCTCCTGTGGGCCACGCGCCTCCCCCGCACGGGATTGAAATCGGCGACGTACGACCCGGCGCTCATCGCGGGGGGGATCCGCATCTTCGGCAACGGGGGATTCTTCTCGTTCACGGGGCTCTTCCGCAACAAGCAGCTCGGCACGTACCGCGCCTACCTCACGGATCCCGCGCGCGCGGTGGTGCTACGCTACGGCGACCGCGTCGTGGTGGTGTCGCCGTCGGAGCCGGAGCGGTTCGCGTCGGCGGTGATGGGCGGACGCTGACGCATGGCCCGCGCGGGTCCTGTCAGCCGGCAGCCCACCGCGCGGAAGCGCGGCCTACCTGCCGAAGCGCTCCGCAGCGCGTGCCTTCGCCTTCGCGGCTTCTTCGTCGCGGTTCTTCGGCGGCGCGGTCGTCACCATCGTGTCGACCAGTGCGCGCGCGATCGCGGCGATGTCACGCACCGCGGCGTTGAAGGCGATCTCGTTCGCCTTCGAGGGCTTCG
>DASTOO010000436.1:0-6276 GCA_035762505.1 Candidatus Krumholzibacteriia bacterium | reverse complement strand
TGATTCGGGCTGCTACTGCGTGCACAATGAGACACTTACACGTCGAGGCGTTCGGGGATCATCGGAGCCGGGGTGTGGGACGGGCGTCTGCAGTCGGCTTTGCGTTCTGATCGCTGCCAAAAAGACGAAAACCCGCGATGGATCCTCGCAGACCGGGGCAGCCTTGAAAGAGGGAGAACAAGCCGGCTGGCCGGGTGGAGGATCGACCTCGGGTTCAGTCCGATTCGATCCGTATGTCCGTATGGTCAATCACCGGCGGGTGGTGCGGGACTCCCGAACCATTCGTCCCAGCACCAGGATGTATCGCAAGGATTCAATCCTCCCGCCGATGATCCGTTTCGCTTTCGCAGCGAAGAGAGTTTCCGGCGACCGGCCCTGTGGACTTACGCCCCCACCGTCCACATGGTGCAGTACTGAAGATGCCCGGTCACCGGAAAAGAAGCACCGTTTGTATTCGCGGGAACGAAACGACATTTCGGGTATCAGGGCAATAAGGGTTTATAGGGCACCCATTGGGTATGGGTTAACCAAGTGCGCGCTGGGACCTCAAGTAGGCCGACAGATTGATCTCCCGGTGGTCGATCTGCAGTTTCCGCCGGATGGACTGGCGGTGCTTGTGCACCGTCTGCGACGACAGCCCGAGGGACTCGGCGATCTGCTTGGAGGAGTGTCCCGCCCGGATCATCTCCAGGATGTCGAGCTCACGCGGCGTCAGCTTGGAGACGTTGTTCTTGAACTGATCGATATGCCGTCCCGTGACCTTGTCGAGCGTCTCCAGCAGGCGGTCGTAGTCCCGGCCCGGAATCCGGTCTTCCTCTCGCAATTTCTTGAGCATGGGGCGCACGAGGTTCTCGACGCTGGCGCACAGCTCGTGCCGGTACTGCTCCTTCTCCTTGTCGAGATGTTCCAGGACCTCGTTGAGCGCGATGTTCTTGCGCACCAGCTCGACGTGGTCGCGGCGCAGCTTCTCGGTCGTCTCGCGCAGCCGTTCGTCCGCCACCCGGACATCGGTCATGTCGCGCGTCACCGCCAGCATGCACTGGCGGCCGTCGAGCTCGATCAGCTCCGCCGAGACCGCGCACGACCGTGTCGATCCGTCCTTGATGACGACGTCGATCTCAAAGTCGCGGACGCGCCCCTCTTCCATCAATCGCTCGACCATCTCGCGCCGCCGCTGCGGGTCCTTCCAGATGCCCATCTGCAGCGACGTCCTGCCCACGGTCTCCGCGCGCTGGTAGCCGGTGATGCGCTCGAAGCCGTCGTTGGCCTCGACGAACTCGCCGGTGTCCACGTAGGAAATGGTGATGGAGTCGGGGCTGTTCTGGAACGCCTTCTCGCAGCGCTCGTGGGTCCGGCGCAGCGCCAGCTCGACGTTGAGGCGATCGGTGATGTCGCGATAGTTCATCACCAGACCGCGGACGTCCTCGTTGTCGATGAGGTTCTGCACCACGACCTCGAGCGTTCGCCACGAGCCGTTCTTGTGGCGGGCGCGGATGGCGCCCATGCGCACGACCCCCGGCCCCTGTTTCACGCGCTCGAGCGCCTGGATGGCCTGTTCGGCGTCATCGGGGTGAACGAAACTCAACGGATCGCTCCCCACCAGCTCGCGCGGCGCGTAGCCCAGCACCGCCTCGACGGACGGGCTGCAATAGATGGTCTTGTTCGTCGGGTCGACTATCTTGATCACGTCGAACGCGTTCTGGATCAGGGCGCGGAAGAGGATGGCGACGCGTGCGGCGTCGAGCGATTCGTGGACGTTCGGGTTCATGGCGCTCCGCCGGTCTGGGTATAAAGTTGGTACGGATAAGGATACGGGCTGCGGGCCGCGGAATCAAGCGTCCCCGGGCTTGCACCTTGTGTTATCGTAAGTTATCGGACCCGCCCCCGATCGATTTATGGACGAGAATCCCACTACCCCGACGTTGAGAGAGGCGGCCGAGCGGTTTCCCGCCGACCCGGGCGTCTACCTCTTCAAGGACGAAACCGGCCGCATCCTGTATGTCGGCAAGGCGCAGTCGTTGCGCACGCGCATCCGCAGCTACTTCCGCGACGGCGCGGACGGGCGCGCACAAATCGAGTTCCTGGTGCAGCGCGCCCGTTCGCTTGAGTACATCGTCACCGAGACCGAGCAGGAAGCGCTGATTCTCGAGAACAACCTCATCAAGAAGCACCGGCCGCGCTACAACGTCGTCTTCAAGGACGACAAGACCTACGTCAATCTTCGCCTCAATATGGACCATCCGTTCCCGCGTCTGACGGTCGTGCGACGCCCGCGCCGCGACGGCGCGCTGTACTTCGGCCCGTTCGCGTCGGCCGGTTCGGTGCGGCAGACGCTCCGGACCATCGGGCGCATCTTCCCGATGCGCACCTGCACCGACGCGGAACTCGCGAGCCGCACGCGGCCGTGCCTCTACTACTACATCAAGCGCTGCCCCGCGCCATGCGTCGGGCGGGTGAGCGCAGAGGAGTATGCGGAGACGGTCAAGCGGGTCACCCTCTTCCTCAAGGGGCGCGGTAACGAGCTCGTGAAGATACTCCGGGACCGGATGGAGCTGCAGTCCGCGGAACGGCGTTACGAGGACGCGGCCCGCACGCGGGACCAGATAGTCGCCATCCAGCGCGTGGTCGAACGACAGCGCATCGCGTCGCCGCAGCGCGCGGAGCGTGACGTGTTCGCCGCCTACCACCGCGACGATCGTCTCCTCATCCAGCTGCTCTCGGTGCGAAACGGGGAAGTGTCCGGCGGAGAGACGTTCTCGTTCTCGAGCGCGCTCGAGCCGACGCCGGTGCACGTGGCATCGTTCCTGAACCAGTACTACCAGAGCGGCGCAACCATTCCCGGCGAGATCCTGCTCGCCGAGGATGTTCCCGGCGCGGACGCCCTCGCCAGACTCCTTTCCGAGCGCGCACGACGCGCGGTGCACATCGTCGTCCCCAAACGCGGGGAGCGCGTCGATCTGCTCGAGCTGGCCGCTAAGAACGCGCGCGTCGCCTTCGACGAAGGCCGCGGCGGACAGCGCAACCGCGAATTGCTCGAGGACCTGAAGGAGATGCTGTCGCTGGAGCGCTATCCGCGCCGCATCGAGTGCTTCGACATCTCCAATATCCAGGGAGCCCGCGCCGTCGGGTCGGGGGTCACGTTCATCGACGGCGAACCGGC
This sequence comes from Candidatus Krumholzibacteriia bacterium, assembly GCA_035762505.1. Classification (GTDB taxonomy): domain Bacteria; phylum Krumholzibacteriota; class Krumholzibacteriia; order WVZY01; family JAKEHA01; genus JAKEHA01. The sequence goes on along the minus strand of DASTOO010000436.1, from coordinate 3,116 downwards.
CAAGGGATCCTACCGCAAGTACCGCATCCGCACCGTCCAGGGTTCGGACGACTACGCAATGATGCGCGAAGTGCTCGAGCGGCGCGTCTCGCGCGGTCTCAAGGAGGGCGACCTCCCCGACCTGCTCATGGTCGACGGCGGCCGCGGGCAGCTGAACGTCGCGCTCGACGTCCTCTCGCGCCTCGGGGCGGAGTCGGTGTCGGCCATCGGGATCGCCAAGGTGAGGGCGGCGGGCAACCGCAAGGTGCGCGGCCAGGAGCGAATCCACCTCCCCGGCCACGAGGACTCGATCCTGCTCGACGGGGCGTCGCCGGCGCTGTTCCTCCTGGAGCGCATCCGGGACGAAGCGCACCGCTTTGCGATCTCCTACCACCGGGAGCTGCGGGGTCGCGCCATGGCGGAGTCCAGGCTCGACTCCATTCCCGGCGTCGGCCCCGTGCTCAAGCAGCGTCTCCTCGCCGAGTTCGGGAGCGTGGAGCGGATCCGGAAGGCGGCGGTCGAGGCCATCGCCGCGGTGCCGGGGCTTTCGCGCCGGCGGGCCCAGGCCATCAAGGACGCACTCGGCTGACCCGCGGCCGGGCGGGAGGAGCGAGAGGCTTGAAGCCGTTGACTTTCCGGAGGAGCGCCCCTATGATCCCTGTGTCCCCGCGCCACGTTCCGGTCGAGCGTCCGGCGCGCGGATCCCCCCACCGGTCACCAGCGCAAATCATACGGACGACGCAGTCGCACCCAGCCGGTGCATCGTGTCCGAAAGCCGCGCCGGGGTTCGCGGGCCCGGAGAGCGGGGCGGCAGGAGCGCCGCGTTGCAACGTCTTCGTGGAGGTCTTCGAGGTGAATTCCAGACGATTTCTCGCTTTGATCGCCCTGGTAGCGTCCGCGGGCATCGTGGCGTGCGGCGACGACGGGGTCATTCCGCCCCCGCCGCCCCCACCGCCGCAGATCCCGACGGTGCAGAGCTGGACGCGCGGGCAGGGGCTCCCGAGCAACGACGTCTACAGCATCCTGGTGACGAGCGAGGGGGAGTTGTGGATCGGTACGGAGGCCGGAATCGGCATCTATCCAAGCATCACGTCGATTGATCTGGACCGGGTCGTCAATGAGCTCAACGGCCTCCCCAACCCCAAGGTGCGCTCGATGGTCGAGTACGCCGGACGCGTCTACGTCGCCACGTGGGGCGGCGGCATCGCCATCTTCGACATGGCGGGCGATAGCTGGAGCACGCGGGGGACTGTAAACGGCCTGCGGGCCGGCACGGTGGCCGACCTCGCGGCGTCGCCCGGCGAAGACCGCGTGTACTGCGCGACGACCAACGGCGTCAGCATCTATAACGTGACGGCCAACACCTTCTCGAGCTTCATCCCGCCCAACCTGCTCGACCCGGTCGTTTCGGCCGTCGACGTGCGGACGGTCGATGCCACCATCGAGCGCTGGTACGGCCCGCGCTACGAGACCATCATTCCGCCCGGCAGCCAGGAGTCACTCCACGGCATCACCGTTTCGCGCGGAGCGAGCACGGTGATCAAGTACACCCTCGCGAACTCGGCCATCGCCGAGGCGCGCGTGAACGACATCTTCTGCGACAGCGACCCCGACGTGTGCTGGGTGGCGTTCACCTCGTCGGGTGCCGCCGTCGTCGATCCGGTCGCGAGTACGTGGACGTACCACACCACCGAGGACGGGCTTCCGTCGAACCTGGTCTATTCGCTCACCCGTGCCGCCGACACGATGTGGGCGGGGACGCAGGGCGGACTCGCGCGTCTGCGCGGGGACGGCCGCTGGCAGGGTTACGACCGCGGCGGCGGCCTGCAGGCGGACCGGGTGCGCCGCGTCTATACCGACAACGGTGAGCGCCTCTGGCTTGGATTCGTCGACGGAGGAGCCGCGCGCGTCAACCCGGCGGGCGCCGAGTAGGGCGCCCCGTCCCGCGGGGTCCGTCAGGGGATCTCGAGGAACTTCGGAAGGCGCGTCAGGTTGCGGATCCCGGTGCGGGTGACGAGCACCGTGTCTTCGATGCGCACGCCGCCCACCGGGTGATAGTAGAGCCCCGGCTCGACCGTGACCACCATTCCGGCTTTCAGCACGGTATCGTTCATCGCGATGCGCGGCGGCTCGTGGATCTCGAGCCCGAGCCCGTGACCCGTGCCATGGAAAAACCCCTGCATGCGGCCCTTCGCTTCGCCGGTCGGAAACCCCCGCGCCTCGAACAGGTCCAGGATGGCGGCGTGGATGTCGCGGGAACGGACCCCGTGACGGATCATACGCAACGCCATGCGCTGGCCGTCGAGTACCGTCTGGTAGATGTCGCGAACCATGTCGCTGGCGGATCCCTTCACCACCGTGCGGGTGATGTCGGCGAAGTAGCCGGTTCCTTCCGAGCGCGGAAAGACGTCGATGATGATCGGCTGCCCGGCGCGAATCGGCCCGCCGCCCACGTCGTGCGGGTCACATCCGCGCGGCCCGGCGGCGACGATGGTGTGGGCCGGTATGCACCCGCGCGCAAAGACTTCGGCGTTGAGTACGCGCCGCAACGCTTCCGCCGTCAGGCGGCGGCCGCCGCTCATGACCCAGCCGCCGCGGATCGTGGCGCTGCGCAGGAGGTCGATGGCCGCCTGCAGGCCCGCCTCCGTGGCCCGCATCGCGCGGCGGATGGCCGCGACCTCGGCCGGCGTCTTGAGCGCGCGCTCCGGAAAGAGCGGCCCGCGCGCGACGTGAACGCGCACTCCCTGTGTGCGCAGGCCCTCGACGATGGCGGCCGCCGCGTTTCCGGACACGGTGACCGTCCGGATCCTCAATTCGCGGAGGACTTCGGCCATCACCTCGGATACACCCGGCGTTCGCCCGGTCCGTTCCAGGGCGCGCGCGGCGTAACGGGAGAGAGGGAGCACGCGGTGCGCGTTGGATTGCGAGCGAGCGCGGCCGATCTCGAGGTCGCTCATCACGTAGATGCGTTTGCCCGCCGCGGTGCGTATGAAGATGAACGGGTCGGGGCAGTGGAAACGGGTCGCGTACAGAACATCCGCATCGGATTCGCTGGACGCATAGAGTAGAATCGTGTAGGCCTTTTCGGTCGAACGGCTCACGGTGCCTCCTCGGTTTCCCACGGGTTCCGAAGATCA
>DASTOO010000435.1:0-6392 GCA_035762505.1 Candidatus Krumholzibacteriia bacterium | reverse complement strand
GATGTACGGCCAGATGACCGCGGGGAGCTGGATGTACATCGGCACCCAGGGCATCCTGCAGGGCACCTACGAAACCTTCGCCGCGTGCGCGCACAGGGAGTTCGACGCCTCGCTGAAGAACCGGCTGTTGCTGACCGGCGGGCTCGGCGGCATGGGCGGCGCGCAGCCGCTCGCGGTCACGATGAACGAGGGCGTGGTGATCGCGGTCGATGTGGATCCGGCGCGCATCGCGAAGCGCCTGGAGACGCGCTACCTCGACGCGATGGCGGAGGACCTCGACGACGCCGTCGCGCGCGCGCTCGACGCGAAGCGCGCGGGCCGGGCGCTTTCGATCGGGCTGGTGGGAAACGCGGCGGAGGTGTTCCCCGAGCTCCTGCGGCGGGGCGTCGACATCGACGTCGTCACCGACCAGACCTCGGCGCACGACCCGCTGAACGGCTATGTGCCGAAGGGGCTCGACGTCGCCGCCGCCGCCGAGCTGCGCCGCCGCGATCCGAAGGGATACGTCGAGCGCGCGATGGCGTCGATGGTGGAGCACGTTGCCGCCATGGTGGGATTCCAGCGCGCGGGCGCGCGCGTGTTCGACTACGGGAACAACATCCGAGGGCAGGCAGCGGCTGCGGGTTACAAAGACGCCTTCGCGTTTCCCGGCTTCGTGCCCGCGTACATCCGCCCGCTCTTCTGCGAGGGCTACGGGCCGTTCCGGTGGATCGCCCTGTCGGGAGACCCGGGGGACATCGCCGCCACCGACGACCTCGTTCTCGAGCTGTTTCCCGACAAGCCGTCGCTCGCGCGCTGGATACACCTCGCGCGCGAGCGCGTCGCGTTCCAGGGCCTCCCGGCGCGCATCTGCTGGCTCAAGTACGGCGAGCGCGCGCGTTTCGGCGAGCGCCTCAACGATCTCATCGCGAAGGGCACGGTCACCGCACCGGTCGTGATCGGCCGCGACCACCTCGACAGCGGTTCCGTGGCGAGCCCGTATCGCGAGACGGAAGCGATGCGCGACGGCAGCGACGCCGTGGCCGACTGGCCCATCCTGGACGCGCTGCTCAACGCGGTCAACGGCGCCGCGTGGGTGTCGGTGCATCACGGCGGTGGTGTCGGCATGGGACTCTCCATCCACTCCGGACTCGCGGTCGTCGTCGACGGGACGCCCGAGGCGGGGGAGAAGGCGGTGCGCTGTCTCACCGGCGATCCGGGGATGGGAATCGTCCGCCACGCCGACGCCGGCTACCCGCTCGCCATCGACGCCGCGCGACGGGACGGCGTCGACATTCCGATGCTGCGGAAGGAATAGCGGATGCCCGCGCGACCGGCCGCCGATCTCATTCTCACCGGCGCGTCCCAGCTCCTGACGCTCGCGCGTCCCGAAGGGGGGCCGCGCGTCGGGCGCGCACTCGGCGACCTCGCCCTCGTGAAGGACGGCGCGCTCGCGGTTGCCGGGGGCCGGATCCTGGCGGCGGGCAGCCGGGATGCGGTTCTTCGCGCGGTCGAACCCCATCCGCACTGCCGGCAGGTTTCCGCCGGGGGGGCGGTGGTGATGCCGGGCTTCATCGACTGCCACACCCACACGGTCTTCGCGCGCTACCGCCTCGACGAGTACGAGTGGCGCGTGGCCGGCACCCCGTACGAGGAGATTGCCGCGCGCGGGGGCGGGATCGCAAAAAGCGTCGAACACGTCCGCGCCACGGCGGAGGATGACCTTACCGCGATCAGCCGGGCAAGGCTTGCCGGGTGCATCGCGTTTGGAACCACAACAATAGAAATAAAAAGCGGTTACGGGCTTGATTTCGACAATGAGATGAAGCAGCTGCGCGTGATCCGCCGGCTCGCGGAGTCGTTCCCGGTGACCGTCGTGGGCACCTTCCTCGGCGGACACGCGATCCCGCGCGAACACGCCCGCACCCGGGAGGCGTACCTCACGGCCCTCATCGAGGAGATGATACCCGCCGTGGCGGCGGCTAAGCTCGCCGAATTCAACGACGTGTTCTGCGAGACCGGGGTCTTCACCCGGGAGGAAACGGAACGAATCTTGCGGTCCGGCCAGCGGGCTGGACTCAAGGCCAGGCTTCACGCCGATGAGTTGACTGACATGGGCGCCGCGGAACTCGCCGCGGACATCGGCGCGGTCTCGGCCGACCACCTGAAGAAGATCAGTGACAAGGGAATATCGCGCATGGCCAGTGCGGGAGTGTTCGGCGTCCTGCTGCCCGGCACCAGTTTCGGGCTGCCGTCGTTGTCGTTCGCGCCCGCCCGGCGGATGGTCGAGGCCGGCATGCGGCTCGCCATCGCGAGCGATTTCAACCCGGGCAGTTCGACCAGCGAGTCGATGCCGATGATGACGTCGATCGCGTGTTCGCACATGCGGCTCTCGCCGGCGGAGGCCATCGCGATGACGACGTACAACCCGGCGTTCGTGCTGGGGCGCGAGCAGGAAGTGGGGAGTCTCGAAGCTGGCAAGCGGGCCGATTTTCTCGTGCTGAAGTGCGAGGACTACCGTGAGGTGCCGAACCACTTCGGCGTGAACCCGGTCGCACAGGTTTTCGTCGCGGGGTCGCCGTGGAATGGCGGCGCGCGCGGGGCTGTGGAGTGACGAGGCAGGGAGCGTCGTGAGCAAGGCAACGATCGTCCGCAAGAAAGCGCTTGATCTCGTCCGCCAGCAGGACTGGCAGGGCGCGATCCGTGAATACAAGCGCCTGGTCGAGATGGACCAGTCCAATCCCAACGTCCACAACGAGCTCGCTGACATCTACCTCAAGACCAGCTCCCGGACGGAAGCGTACGACTGCTTCGTGCGCGCCATCGACGAGTACACGCGCGTCGGGCTCTACAACAACGCCGTGGCGGTGGCCAAGAAGGTCATGCGCGTGCTGCCCGCGCGCACGGAAGTGCTGACGCTGCTCGGCAACGTGCGCATGAAGCAGGGCCTCATGCGCGAGGCCGAGTCGTACTACGTCTCCTTCCTCGAGAAGGTCGCCGGGGGCTCCATCGACGCGGAAGTCTTCAAGAAGATCGCCCGCGAGATGGCGGAAAGCGCCCCCGAGTCGGTACCGGTGCTGCACAAGCTCTCCCAGTGCCTCCTCTCGCTCCAGCTCGACGAGGAAGCCGGCGACGTGCTGATCCGGCTCCACGCGCTGCTCGAACGGAACGGTGACACCGCCACGATCACCGCGGTGCGCGGGTCCATCGACAAGCTCGGCATCGCCGCGCGCCTGCCCGCGGCGAAGACGGGCGGCTCACCGGACGCGGGCCGCACCGTCGTCACGGAAGAGAACATCTGGACCAACTCCCACACCGCGGGCGAGCGGATCGAGATCGAGTCCACGCCCCGCTTCAGCCCACCCGACACAGGCGCCGCGGCACCCGCGGCGCCCGCGGCGTCCAACGGTCCATCCGAGCGCGAGCTCTACCTTCTGCGCCTCGCCCGCGGCGTGGGAGGATCCGCGACGAAGCGCGAACCGGAGCCCGAGAATCCGCCCGCCGAGCCGGTCGCGCCCGCGGCGTCGGTCATAGCACCGGAGCCGCCGGGGGAGGTGCACGCCGCGCCGGTTGCCGACGATATGCCCGAGCACGCCGAGGAAGCACCGGAAGCGGCCGCCGCCACGGCGACCATGCCGCAGCCCGCGCCGAAGCCGTCGGCCGCGCCGCGCGCCGCGTCGCCGGCGTCGAAACCATCGGCCGGTGATCACACCCAGATCTCGGCGGTCATCGACGAGGGGTCGGGCGACGGCCAGGGCGAGGACGACTACCGCAGTCACTACGACCTCGGGATGGCCTACATGGAGATGGACCTGCTCCCCGAGGCGATCCGCGAGTACCAGGCCGCGGCGCGATCGCCCCAGTTCCAGGTGAAGTGCCTCGAGATGATCGGGCTGTGCTTCGTGCGGCAGAACCAGCCGCAGCTCGCGATCAAGCAGCTCAACAAAGGGCTCGCGATCATCGGGTCCGACAGCGAGGAATCGCTGGGCATGAAGTACAACCTCGGGCTCGCTTACGAGATGGTGGGCGATTTCGCCGCGGCCCGGGCACTCTTCGAAGACGTGTACGTCGTCGACGTCACCTTCCGCGACGTCGCGGAGAAGATGGCCAGACTCGCCGCCAAGCCCTGACGCCCGCCCCGCCCCGATCCGAACCCCCGCTTGACGCTGCCCACACGGGCCGATAGCATGCCCCTACGGAACGCGGCCCCGCGTACCGACCCGCGATGAAGCGTACGCGCGCTGCACTTCTTTCGGCACTGCTGACGGCCCTCGTGTTCGTGGGCGGACAGGCGCTCGCCGGTATTCCCAACGTCGAGGTCGTCACCTTTCTCGTCTTCATCTCCGGTTACCTGCTCGGACCCGTGCTCGGCGCGTTGGTGGGTGCGGCGGGCATGGCCGCGCACTCGCTGTTCAACGTGATGGGCGCGGTGGCACCGCCGGTGTGGGTTACGCAGTGGATCTGCTACGGGGTCGTCGGACTCGCGGGCGGTATCGCCGGCCCCGCGCTGGCGCGCATCCGCCGCCGCGGGCTCGCGGCGGCGCTCGCCACCGTGACCGGCGCGGCACTGGTCCTCTTCTATCAACTCGCGGTGAACGCGGCCGCGTTCTTCAGCTTCTCGAGCGGGGTGAGCGTCTGGGTCTTCCTGTGGGGCGGGATCGCCTTCGGCGCCGTGCAGGTGCTGTGGAACGCGGCTCTGTTCCTCCTCGCGATCCCGCCGACGCTGCGCGTGCTGGCGCCGTACCGGCGCGAACTGGCGGCGACGCCGTGAAGCGGGGCACGGCGCGCATGGCGGGGCTTGCGACGGCGCTGATACTGGCCGGCGCGGCGGCACCGGCGCCTGCCCAGCGCGCGTTTCCCGACACGCTCGGCGCGTGGACGCTGACGCACGATGGCGGCGCGTTCGACGCCGTCCCGCGCGCGGAGTACCTGCGCGCGCACGCGTTCTCCCTCGACCATTACCTGGAATTCGCGCCCGGCGGCGTCGTGGTGCGCCGCGGACCCATCGGCAGCGTCGCCGCGTGGTCGCGCTGGGGCATCGGGCGCGGGCGGGGAGCCCTTTCCATCAACGGCGTTTCCTTCAACAACCCCGAGAGCGGCGTTGCGCCGTGGGTCGACGTGGCGACAAGCGGCCTCGGGCGGCTCGACTTCGATACGGGCGCGCGGGCGCCGTCGTGGATCGAGGGGAGCGTCGATCTCGTGGGCGCGCCGCCGTCGCCGTCGCGGCCGAGCACGTACATCGAGCTGTCGAAGGGAGCCAACGACGTGCGGCAGCGGCGCGTGCATTTCGGATCGGAGCAAGGGCGCGTCGGGATCGAACTGTCCTACGACGAAGTGCTGGACGACGGATACGCCTTCGACGCCACCGGCGTCATCGGCGACGTCCCCGACTTCGGCAAGGCGCGCTCGCGCAACAGCGCCATCGTGCTGCGCGGTTCGCCCGACGAGCGCGCGGACTTCACCTTCGGCGTGCGGCGCTTCGAAAGCACGACCAGCGGCGACATCGGCGACCGCATCGCGGAGGGACGGCGCGACGGGCACCTGGCGTGGCTCGACGCGGCGGCGGGCGGTGCGCGCGTCACCGTCTACGGCCGCGGCTTCAAGAGCGCGGGCCCGGACTCGCAGGCGGTGAACGAGACCTCCGGCATCGCGCTCGACACCGGTGTGGGAGGAAGTGAGCGCGAGATCCACGTGCGCGTCGCCGTCGAGGAGACGTCGTTCTCGCAGGACGTGGGCGCGGGCTCCGCCGGGCGGCTCCTCGGGGGCAACGGTGTGGTGTCCACGCACAGCCGCCTCGGTTCGCTCGTCGAGGTGTTCGCGAGCGGCTCGGCCGCGGGCGACGACGAGAGCGATCTCGTGTGGGGTGCCACAGCGGGTGTGCGGCGGGTGGCGCCGCGCTACCTCGTGTCCGCGCAGGCGGGCCGTTCCGGCCGCTTGCCCACGCTGGCCGAGCGCTATCTGCCCGCGCACGACCGGGACGGCCGTGTCGTGAGTGGAGACGCGGGCGTGGACCCGGAGCACGCCTTCGAGGTGCGCGGCGACTGGGAGCAACGCACCGCGGCGCTCGTCAACCGCGTGCGGGTGTCGTGGGTCACCGCCGGGCGCCACATCGCGTTCCGCCCGCGCGCGGTCGGCAACGAAACGTGGCGTGTCGCCGCCAACAGCGGCGTGTCGCCGTCGATGCTCTTCGCCGAGGAGCGGTTTCACACCGAGTTCCGGACCGGCCCGCTGCGCACGCTCGCGGACGGATCGGTCCTGCTGTCGTCGGGAGACCGCGTGGACGCGTTCGCGAGCGTGCCCGAGCTGCAGGCGAACGCGTCGCTCCTCGTGGGCGGGGAGATGTTCGGCGGGACCAGCGCGCTGTACGTGGGCGCCGAGTACCTGCACATGGACGAGCGCGCGGACTACGACGG
>DASTOO010000434.1:0-2480 GCA_035762505.1 Candidatus Krumholzibacteriia bacterium | reverse complement strand
CCGGGCCACGACGGTGAACATCGACGAAGCCAGTTGCCGTTACGAGCTTCACTAGGGTCTCTTCGTCGTAAGCGTATTGATGCTCGGTTCCCTGTCGAAAATGGTAGTTGACCTGGTGCATCCAGGTGTCGCACCAGGCGGGATGCCAAAGTTTGAGCGCGCGTTCGAAAAAGGCGGCGTCCCTCTTGGCATAGGCATCTAGCACGGGAGCAGTATCGGGGACCACCACGCTGAGACGTCCACCTGCACGGAGAACCCGGTACGACTCACGCAGGATATGAAGCGCTTCATCCGGGTACGCAAAGTGCTCGAATACGTGCTCGCTGTGAATCAGTTCCACCGCGCCGTCCGCGAACGGAAAAACCTCTCGGAGATCCAGGGGCACTGCGCCGGGCTCGAACAGGTCAATGTTGACCCAGCCCGGTTTCAGGTTCGGCCCGCATCCCAAGTGGAGTTTCAGAGGGGGCGTAAGCCGCGCGGCCATCGTCATACCACGGCGGTGGCGGCGTTGCAGATCCAAGGCGAGCCGAAACTGTTTTGCTGATTCCCAGACACCCCGTGAAACCCTCCGCTTCAGCCAGGCTTTCATCCTCTTCCACTCCGAGCGGCGGCCGGCAAGAGCGCGGCCGAGTACAGCGAGAGAGCCTGGTTCATCCGCAGGAAACCGGCTAGGCTCGGAAAATAACCACCTGTCGCGCCGCCACCCGGGAGCGCGTAACAGCCATCCAAGCGGAAGGCCATGTTTCCGATATCAGATGAAACCAGGTTCGTTCCGGTGAACGGCGCGATGCTTGCATCAAACAGCCCCCGGATAAAGCCTTCCAGTAAGTCGACCCCATCACCCCCGTCGAAAACGGCGCCTCCCGTTGCGGGGGCGATCGCTGGGACTTCTCGGCGGATGACCTCTTCGTTCGCTCCAGTGCCCAGCGCCTCAACCCCTCAGCGACCGGGCCAAGAAATAGGCGCCTCCGCTCACAAGATTGCGGAGATGGTCCGCCGCTTCGCGGGCCGTCGAAGGGTCGCGTCGCCATCGGAGTACACGCTCCAACGACTGGCGCATTTCCCAGTAGGCGGATTTGAGCACGCCCGGATCACCCCGCATGACGTGCTTGCAGTAGACGGCGCCCCGCCCGCGAGCGTAGCTCCGCTTGGTGGCTCGAATGGCGACAGCGGTCCGGCGGCCATGGTGGTGGAGCACCAGCACCTCGGGTCGGTAGGCTGCCGCGAGGCCCCTACGAAGCGCACGGATCACGAAGTCCGCGTCGTCGCCGGTGACGCCGCCGGGCCGGCCAAAGCGGCCATCGTAGCCGCCGATCCGGTCGAATGCCTGGCGGCGGAAGGAAAGATTGCAGCCGATCATGTGGTCGAACGCCTCGGTCGGCGTGCGGATGGGCAGAGGTTTGAGCCCGGTGCGAACGCCGATCGGCGCGTCCAGCGGATCGGCGAGCTCCACCCGGCCGCCGATGAGCGCGAGCTCCTCGTCGCGCGCGAAGGCTTCGGCGGCAGCGGCGATCCAGTCCAGCGACGGCACACAGTCGTCGTCGGTGCAGCAGATGATCGAGCCGCGGGCGGCACGCACGCCAGCGTTGCGCGCGTAAGCGAGGCCCGGCCTCCGCTCGTCGATGCAGCGCACAAGATCGGGCCTCACCGCCGCGAAGGCTTCGACGACCCGCCGCGTATCGTTGGTCGAATTGTTGTCCACGACGACAACTTCGTAGGCGCCTCCTCGCGGCGGCTCGAGGGCGAGACAGCGCTCCAGCGTCGCGCGCAGCAAGGACGCCCGGTTATAGGTGCATATGACGATTGAAACGAGACTCATCGGGTGTGCCCGATCACCGCCGCTCGGGGCGGACTCACCCCGACGACTGACCCTCCTCCGCGTTGCGGATCATCATCATTCCCGAGTGCGTCGTCTACGGCTCAATCGGATGCTTTGCGACGCCTTGCACGAACCCGCGAGGGCCTCCGCTGATATCATCGCGGCCATCGCGATGCATGCCGCCGGGGAAGTGCCATGGGAGTGAAAGCGCGGGTCGTGTTCTTGGGCATCTGCGCGGGGGACCGTGACCTTATCTTCCAGGGCGCACGTGCAGGTGAACTGCCCGTGCTGGCGGGGATGCTCGATCGCGGACTAGTCGGGCTCACCAACAACGTGCCTCTGTTCTACGTCCAGTCGGTCTGGCCGTCGTTCTTCGCCGGTGTCCTCCCGGACAAACACGGCGTCCATTCCTGGCAACAGCTTCGCACCGGTACCTATGGGCAATATCGGGCGCATACGCCCGACCTTGTCCTGCGACCTCCGTTCTGGGACTTCCTGAGTCGCGCCGGGCGGCGATGCGCCGTGCTCGACGTGCCGCAGACCTCGCCGTCCAAAGCGATCAATGGCATTCAGCTCGTGGAGTGGGGCGCCCACGACGCGAATCACGGTTTCCAGACCTCGCCGCCCGAGCTCGCCCAAGAAGTCGTGGCGCGATTCGGTG
>DASTOO010000433.1:0-4044 GCA_035762505.1 Candidatus Krumholzibacteriia bacterium | reverse complement strand
GCCTGGAAGCGCGCCGCGCCCGCGAGCGAGTCCGGTGCCGCGCCCCGCGCCGGCGGCAGGGCGACCGGCAGGTCGCCGTCCTGCGCTCCCGCCGCGGGGGCGTCGATGCTCACGATCTGCACCGGCCGTCTGCGCCTGTTGTCGATGTGTGCGTTCATGGTGATTCTGTACAGCCAGCTTCCCAGTTTCGCGTCGGCGCGAAACCCGCCGATCGCCCGATACGCCTTGATGAACACCTCCTGCGACAAGTCCTCGGCATCGTGGTGGTTCCCACACAGATCGTAAGCGAGCGCGAAAACATCCCTCTTGTACCCCTCGACGAGTTCCCGGAACGCCGTGCGGTCGCCCGCCTGCATCCGCCGCACCAGTTCGCGCTCGTCGAGCATTCCCAATTGGTCCTGTCTGTCTGCGGGTGCCTGATGCGGTCACTCGCGGGGGCCGCGACTCGTGTCCGGGACCCTCAGTCTTCGTCCTTATCCCGGTCCTCGTCGTCGTGGAAGATGCGGATGTCGCCGTTGACCGTGTTCATATCGATCTTGCCCTCGCCCTTACCCAGGACACCCGTGAGCGAACTCCCCACGAAGTTCTTCTCGGCGCGAACGTCTCCGGCCGCGCGGATGCTGCCGTGCACCGTGCTGGCGCTGACGCGGGCGCTGGCGTCGCGCGGAACCACGAGTTCAACCATCCCGTTCACCGAGTGGAGCTTGATGGACTCCACCGCCCCCGCAACCGTGAGATACACGTCGCCGTTCACCGCCGACAGGTCGACGTCGCCGGAGAGCCTCTCGGCGGTCACGTCGCCGTTCACCGACGCCGCGTCGACGCGCCCGCTGATGCCCTCCAGCTTCAGGTTCCCGTTGACGAGCTCGAGGTCGTCGATGCGTGTTCCACGCGGCACGCGGATCTCGAAGTCGACGCGCGACGAGCCATTGTCCCAGCGGTCGTCGTCCTCGATTTCAACCTCGATCGTCACGCGGCCGTCGTCCACCGATGACTTGATCGTCGTCTCCGCCAGGCGCTCCTGCGAACTCGCGTACTTGACGGCGTCCACTTCGATGGCGCTGCCGTCATAACCCGTCACGGTGACGCTGCCGTTGACATTGCTGAGCGTGAAACGCCCGCTCTTCCCGGTATCGAAGGTCTCATGCGTCGCTTCCTTGAACCGCTCGCCGTCCTTCTTCGCGACCGCCGCCGGCACGGCCAGCGTCGCGGCGAGCACGATCGCGGCCGCCGCGGGAATCAATCTTCGCATCATAGCGCTCCTCCTTGCAGTCCCGGCTTTCCGGGTTGGGGGTCTTCGCGGACCGATGCCGCGACCCGTTGGTACAGGATGAGACGGATTCCGGCACCCGGAAGTTTACACGGCGCCGCGAATTGACAGGTGATGGCGAGATTGGCTATCGTGGCAGCCATCCCGTCCGGCCTTCGGCAGGCGCCGCGCTCCGCCCGTCGGGCCGTCCAAGCGATTATTCATCAACAAGATGACTCGATTACCTCGAGTGGAATGAGGTCGTTGCGATGCGTCACCTCCGCTCCCTCCTTGCAGCCGCCGCCCTGTTCGTCGCCCCCGTCGCCGCCGCCGCGGACGCCGACCTCCAGGCGATGCGCACCGCTTCGGATCCGGGCCGCGGCTCCTACGACGCCGCGTTCTGGCCGGACTCCGAATACCGCTCCGACGTGCGCTCCCCGGCCGACTTCCTCGGCTTCGAGCCCGGCAGCCGCCCGGCGCAGCACGCCGACATCGTGCGCTACTTCGAGTACCTCGACGGCCTGCCCACCGCGGAGCTGCACAGCATGGGTGAGACGTACGAAGGCCGGCGACTCGTGTACTTGGTGGTGGCCTCGGAGGCCAACGCGGGGCGGCTGGAGGAGATTCGCGCGAACTGCGCAAAGCTCGCCGACCCGCGCCTCATCGCGAAGGGCGAAGGCGCGAAGGATCTGATCGCGCGCACCCCGGCGGTGGCGTGGATGGCGTACGGCATTCACGGGGACGAACTGTCGAGCTGCGACGCCGCCCTCCAACTCGCCTACCAGCTCGTCGCAGGCACCGACGCGACGACGCGGGCCATCCTGGCCGATTGCGTCGTCATCATCGATCCCGTGGAGAACCCCGACGGACGCACGCGCTGGTTGACCCAGCTCGCGCAGTGGAACAGCGTGGTCACGAGCTGGGACATCCAGAGCATGAACCACACCGGCATGTGGCCCTACGGGCGAACCAACCATTACCTCTTCGACATGAACCGCGACTGGTTCGCGCTCGTCCATCCCGAGACGCGCGCCCGCACCAAGGCGGTTCTCGACTGGATGCCCCACTACCTGCTCGATTGCCACGAGATGGGCCCGCTCGACACGTACCTCATTTCGCCGCCGCGCGAGCCGTTCAACCCGCACATGGTGAGCTACATCCACAAGTGGTGGGAACGCGTGGCGAAGGAGCATGCGGCGCAGTTCGACCGCTTCGGCTGGAGCTACTACACGCGCGAGTGGAACGAAGAGATGTACCCGGGCTACGGGAGCTCGTGGGCGATCTATCTCGGCGCGGTCGGGTTCCTCTTCGAGCAGGCCGGGGTGGACGGATCGCAGGTGAAGCGCCGCGAGGGGACCGTGATGACGTACCGCGAGACGGTGCACCACCAGTTCGTGGGTTCGATGGCGAACCTGATCGCGGTGGCGGGCGGCCGCGCGGAGCTGCTGGACGACTACCAGCGGCAGAAGGCGGAGAACCTGAGCTCCCGGCCGTCCACCTACGTATTCACCCCCGGCGGCAACCGGACGCGTCTCGACCGGCTGGTCGGGAAGCTGCAGCACCAGAAGATCGAGGTGCGGCGCGCCACGAAGGACTTCAAGCTCGCCCGCGCGCGATCGTGGGACGGCAAGGACGCGCGCGACGTCGCCGTGCCCGCGGGCAGCGCCCTCGTGCGCACCGACCAGCCCATGCGCCAGCTGATCGAAGCCATCCTCGAGTTCGACACGCGCATCGCGACGGCCTTCCTCGCGACCGAGAAGAAGGAGATCCTGGCCCGCGACGACTCGCGTCTCTATGACACCACGGGGTGGAGTCTGCCGCTCGCCTACGGCATCGCGTCGTACCGGGCCGAAGGCGTCCCCGGCGTCGCGACCGAGCCATACACGATCGCGGCGCGCGCGGGGTCGATCGAGAACGCCGCGGCCCGCGTCGGCTTCGCGTTCGACGGCCGCGACGACCGCGCCTTCGAACTGCTCGCGCGCCTGTTC
Source organism: Candidatus Krumholzibacteriia bacterium (assembly GCA_035762505.1). Classification (GTDB taxonomy): domain Bacteria; phylum Krumholzibacteriota; class Krumholzibacteriia; order WVZY01; family JAKEHA01; genus JAKEHA01. The sequence goes on along the minus strand of DASTOO010000433.1, from coordinate 807 downwards.
GAGACCGACATCCGGGTGTGGTGCGCGAACCAGCCGTTCCGCGCGGGCGCGGTGGAGATGCCGCGCGGGAGTTTCCTCATCCGGCGCGCCGGCAACCCCGGCCTCGACGTCGAAGCGCTGCGCGCGCTGGCCGAGGCGGCGGGTGTGACGCTGGTAGGAATCGACAGCGGGCTCGCGTCGGGCCGCTTCGCCGACCTCGGGGGCAACGAGTTCACGCTGCTCGAGACGCCGCGCATCGCGCTGGTCGCGGGCAGCGGCGTCAACCAGTACAACTTCGGCGCGGTGTGGCACCTCCTCGACAGCCGGTTGCGCATGCGCACCTCGACCCTCGACGTCGGCAGCCTCGGCAGCGCCGACCTGTCGAAGTACAACGTTCTGTTCCTGCCCGACAACTATCGCGGCGTCGAGGGGTACCAGGGGGCGTTCGGCGACGGGGGCATCGACCGCCTGAAAGCGTGGATCGAGTCGGGCGGAACGGTGGTGGCGGAGGGCGCGGGCGCCGCGTTCCTCGCGGACACGTCCGTCGCCATCTCGCCGACGCGCATGCGGCGGCAGGTCCTGAAGAAGCTCCCGGAGTACCGGGCCGCGCTGGAGACGTCGAAACAGGCCGTCACTCCCGCGATCGACAGCCTCGCCCTGTGGGAGGCGAAGCCGCAACGCGACGCCGCCGTCAAGGAGGAGAGCGAGAAGAAGCCGGACCCGGAGTTCGACGCGATCGAGCGGGAGGACGAGATCGCGCGCAAGCTCGCACCGCGCGGAGTAATCGTCGCGGTCGATCTCGACACGGAGCACTGGCTCGCGTACGGA
>DASTOO010000432.1:0-6094 GCA_035762505.1 Candidatus Krumholzibacteriia bacterium | reverse complement strand
GGCGGCAAGCGGCTGCGGCCCCTCCTGTGCCTGTGGACGCACGACGCGTTCGGCGGCTCGCGGCGCGACGCCGCGCTGGACTGCGCGTGCGCTCTGGAATGCGTGCACACGTACTCGCTGGTGCACGACGACCTCCCGTGCATGGATGACGACGATCTCCGGCGCGGAAAGGCGAGTTCGCACCGCCGCTTCGGTGAGGCCATGGCGGTGCTCGCCGGCGACGCGCTGCTGACACTGGGATTCGAGATCACGGCGACCATCGGCGAGCGCCACGCGCTGGACGGCGGCCTCGCGCTCGGCGCGGTTCGCATCCTCGCGGCCGCCGCGGGCACCGGGGGGCTCATCACGGGGCAGGCGCTCGACCTCGCACCTCCTGCCGGGAACGATCTCGCCACGGTGCAGCGGATTCACGAACACAAGACCGGGCGCCTCATCGCGGCGGCGATGGAGGCGGGGGCCCTGCTCGCCGGCGCGGAGGCGGCCGCACGCGCGCGTGCCCGCCGGGCCGGGCTGGAAGCGGGCGCCGCGTTCCAGATCGTCGACGATCTGCTCGATCTCGAGGGAAGCCAGTATTCGCTTGGCAAGACCCCGGGCAAGGATGTACACGGGGGGAAGCTCACCTTCCCGGCCGTCGCCGGCGTGGAGCGCTCGCGCGAGGAAGCGGCGCGGCGGATCGACGCGGCGCTGGCGGCGCTGCCGCAAGCCGCGGGTACGCCGCTGGCGTCATTGTTCGCGCACCTCGTCGACCGCCGGTCGTGAGCCCGAAGCGATGTTCGATACGATTGCACGCCCGCTCATCGTCGGAATCCTCGGCGGCCTCACCGCCCAGGGCATGAAAGTCGTGTCTTTCCTCCTGCTGGAAAAGCGGATAAACTTTCGCCGGCTGCTGGAGACCGACGGCGCGCCCAACATGCACAGCGCCGCCTTCGCGGCGCTCGCGGTCGCGATCGGAGCCGCCAGCGGGTTCGGGTCGATCGAGTTTGCCGTCACCGCCTGCCTCACCGCCCTGGTAACGGTGGACATGTGGAATGTGAAGCGCGCGGCGTCGCGCCAGGCGGAAATGGTGGACCTGATCATGCAGAGGCTGCGCCCGGGCGCCAGTTCGCGCGGCCGGCGGCCGCTGTCGTACTCGGTCCTCGACGTGCTGACGGGGACCGCCATCGGTGTCGCGACCGCGCTTACCGTGGGCTGAGGGGACCGGTTGACAGAACTATGAGCATTCTCGACCGCATTCATTACCCGTCGGACCTCAAGTCCGTCCCCGTCGAGGACCTCCCGCAGCTCGCGCGTGAACTCCGCGACGAGATACTGGTGCGCGTCGGACGCACCGGCGGCCACCTGGGCGCCAGCCTGGGCGCGGTGGAATTGACGCTCGCGCTTCATTACGTGTTCGACGCGCCGCGCGACCAGATCGTGTGGGACGTCGGCCATCAGGCTTACGGGCACAAGATCATCACGGGCCGCCGCGAGCGCTTCGACACGCTCCGGCAACGTCACGGGCTGAGCGGTTTTCCGCGCCGGGACGAGAGCGAGTACGACACCTTCGGCGTGGCGCACGCCAGCACCGCGATTAGCGCGGCGCTGGGGATGTCCATCGCCCGCGACCTCAACGGCGAGAACTTCAAGGTGGTGGCGGTCGTCGGCGACGGCGCACTGACGGGCGGCATGGCGTTCGAGGCGATGAACAACGCGGGTGTGCTCAGGAGGGATCTCATCGTCGTGCTGAACGACAACCGGATGTCGATCTCGCACAACGTCGGCGCTCTGCACACCTATCTGACGAAGATCACGTCGGGCGCACTGTACAACCACCTGCAGGCGGACGTCTGGGAACTGCTCGGTCACCTGCCGAGCGGCGGCGGCAAGGCGCGCCGGGTGGCGCGGAAGATCAAGGAGAGCATCAAGACGCTGGTGGTCCCGGGCGTGATCTTCGAGGAGCTCGGCTTCCGCTACTTCGGACCGATCGACGGCCACAACGTCGAGTTCCTGGTGCAGACGTTCGAGCACATCCGCAATCTCAACGGACCGATCCTCGTCCACGTCATCACCCAGAAGGGGAAGGGTTACCACTTCACGGAGAACGATCCCTTCTGCGCGCACGGCGTCACGCGCTACGACAAGATCCCGGGCGACACGCCGGTCAAGAAGGGCAATCCGTCGTATACCGGCGTCTATGGCAAGACCATACTGGAGCTCGCGCGCAAGGACCCGCGCATCGTGGCGATCACCGCCGCCATGCCCGACAACACGGGTCTCACGGAATTCGCGCGGGAAATCCCCGACCGCTTGTTTGATGTCGGCATCGCGGAACAGCACGGCGTCACCTTTGCGGCCGGCCTCGCGACGCGCGGCATCGTGCCCATGGTCACCATCTACTCGACCTTCCTGCAGCGCGCGTTCGACCAGGTGGTCCACGACGTCGCGATACAGAATCTTCCCGTACGGTTCGTCCTCGACCGCGGCGGCATCGCCGGGGAGGACGGGCCCACCCATCACGGCACGTTGGACCTGAGCTATCTGCGCATGGTGCCGAACTTCGTGATCATGGCGCCGAAGGACGAGAACGAACTGCGTCACATGGTGTGGACCGCCGTGTCGTACGACGCCGGCCCGATCGCGCTGCGCTTCCCGCGCGGCGAGGGACTCGGCGTCCCCATGGACGACGCGCTGCACGAGATCCCCATCGGGCGAGCCGAGGTGTTGACGACGGGGCGCGACGTGATGTTCGTAGCGATCGGGGCCATGGTGGCGCCCTGTGTCGCGGCCGCGACCAGCCTTCGTTCCCGGGGAGTCGATGCGGGCGTCGTCAACGCGCGCTTCGTGAAGCCCCTCGATACGGAGGTGCTGGATCAACTCGCCGGGACCGACGCGCTGATCATCACGGTCGAGGACAACGTTCTGGCCGGCGGGTTCGGCTCGGCTGTGAACGAGTACTGGGTGGAGCGGAATTACGACGCGATCAACCTCCGCAACCTGGGGCTGCCGGACCGCTTCGTCGAGCACGGTGACCGTGACGGCCTCCTCGCGGAACTCGGTCTCTCCGCCGACGGCATCGCGGGTTTCGCCGCCGATGCGCACGTCGCGCGCGGGCGCTCCGTCCGGTCGCTTGCCTCCTGACCGGCGAGGACGGCCGCGCTCCTCGCATGAACCCCGTCTCCGGAGAGGATCCCCGATGACGTCCCCGCGGATCACGCGCGTCGGTATCGCGGCCAACCTCGAGAAGGAGGGGGCGCCCGGGATCGCGCGCGGCATGGTGGAATCGCTGCGCGCCGCCGGGATGCGCGTCTTCCTGGATCCGGACCTGGAGGCCCTGGGCCCGGCGCTGGAAGGCGCCACCCCGGGGATACCCGCCGACTGCGAGGTCATCATCGCGATCGGCGGGGACGGGACGATCCTCAAGTACGCGCGGCGCTACGTGGATCGCGCGACGCCGCTGGTGGGGCTCAAGTGCGGCCGCCTCGGTTTTCTGGCGGAGTCGAGCCAGGAGCGCGTGCTCCAGCTCCTGACCGGCGGCGCGTATACCATTCAGAAGCGCATGCGCGTCCTGTGCAAGGTCGGCGGCGCGGGCCGCGCGGTGGACGAGTTCAGCGCCCTGAACGACGTGGTCGTGCACAGCACGGGTTACTCGCGCATGGTCACCATGCGCGTGGTAGTGGGCGGAAAGCTCCTGCGGGAGTTCTCCGCGGACGGCCTCATCGTCGCCACACCGACGGGTTCCACGGCGTATTCGCTGTCCGCGGGCGGCGCGATCGTGGAACCCACCCTCGATGCCATCGTCCTCACTCCGCTCAATCCGCATACCATGAGCATGCGCCCGATGGTGCTCGATGCGACGGAGACCGTGGTCATTCACGTCACCTCCGCGCCTTCGGGTGTGCTCGTAACGGTGGACGGCCAGGTGGGTCTGGAGTTCAATCCGGCGCGGGACATCACGGTGCTGCGGGACGCACGCCCCACCCGCCTCGTCGTTGCCGACGACTACGACTTCTTCTCCCTGCTGCGGGAGAAGCTGTGATCGTGCCATGCTGCGGCGGCTGCGCATCGAGAATCTCGCCGTCGTCGAAGACGTCACGCTCGACTTCCAGCCGGGGCTGAACGTCCTCACGGGCTCGACGGGCGCGGGCAAGTCCCTCATCGTCGGCGCCGTCAATCTGCTCCTCGGCGAGAGGGCGCCCGCGGATCTCATTCGCGCCGGTCGGGCCGAGGCGCGCGTGGAGGCGGCGTTCGACGTGTTCGACCCCGCCGCTCATCCCGACCTGGTCGGCATCGACGCGGAAGCCGGCCCCGTGGTGCTCGGGCGCCGCGTCGGCGCGTCGGGGCGCTCGAGCGCGTCCGTGAACGGGCGCGCGGTTCCGCTGAAAGATCTGCGCGCCCTCGCCGCCACCCTGGTCGAACCGCACGGCCAGAACATCCAGTACCAGCTGCGCGATCCCGGACACCACGTCGAATACCTGGACGCCTTCGCCGGCAACCCCGCGGAACGCGACCGCTACGGGGCCGCTCTCGCCGGGTACCGGCGAGCCGCGGCCGTCCTCGCGCAGTACGAGGCCGAGCGCGCGGCGATGATGGAGAAGCGGGAGTTGTACGCCCATCGCATCACGGACATCGAGCGCGTGGCGCCGCGCGCGGGCGAGAAGGACGATTTGGACGCGAAGGCGCGCGTCTTTGCGAACGCCGAGAAGCTGTACGCCGCCCTGGAGGCGACGTGCGCGGCGCTGTACGACGACGACCGTTCGGCCGCGGCGCTGGTGGGAGAGAGCGAACGCCGCGTCACCCCGCTCGCCGCCGTCGACCCGCGCATCGCCGCGATCGCCGAACGCCTGGCACAGGCGGCGGCGCTGCTCGCGGACGCCGCCGCGCAAGCGCGGGACGTGATCGCCGGGCTGGACTTCGATCCCTCCGACGTCGAGCGGACGCAGGAGCGCCTCGACGCGCTGGTCCGCCTGGAGCGCCGCTACGGCGCGGGGGTGGATGCGCTGATCATGCAGAAGGAAACGTGGAAGGAGATCCTCGCCACCCTCGACGGCGGCGAGGGCCGGCGCGCCGAACTGGAGCGCGCGGTTGCGATCGCGGCCGGCGCCGTCGCCGCGGCCGGCGTCGCGCTGACGGCGACACGCGTCGCCGCCGCCGCTGAGCTCGACCGTCGCGTCACGGGGGGAATCCAGTCGTTGTCCATGCGCGGCGCGGTCTTTCGCACCGACATCCGGCGCGAACCCGACGGGGCGAGCCCGGTTCGCGTGGACGGCGCGGGTGTCGCCTGTCGCGAGGACGGCCTGGATGTGGTGCACATGCGCGTGCGCACCAACCCCGGCGAGGCGGAAGGCGGTCTCGACGAGATTGCCTCCACGGGAGAGCTGTCGCGCGTGGCGCTCATTCTCAAGCAGCTCGCCGCCTCCGGTGCTCCGGGGACGACGCTCATCTTCGACGAAATCGACGCCGGTATCGGCGCCGACCTCGGCGGCGCCCTGGCGGAGAATCTCCTTGCGCTGTCAAATCGGCATCAGATAATCTGCATTACCCACATGCCTCAGATCGCCGCCCGGGGACAGTCCCACCTCGTCGTCCAGAAAGAGATCGACGGTGACCGAACGAGGGTTCGCGTTCGCGCCGCCGAAGGCGACGAGCGGACCCGGGAGATTGCCCGCATGCTCGGCGGCGACGAGGGAAGCGATCGCCGTCTCGCGCTGGCGGCCGAAATGCTGGATCACCGGCGTTTCGATCGACGCGGTAAGCACGTGCGCCCGTAGCTCAGCTGGATAGAGCACTGGCCTCCGGAGCCAGGTGTCGCAGGTTCGAATCCTGCCGGGCGTACCACCTTCGATCCCGGGGGCGTCCCGATGCTGCGCTGGATCCTTCGACTCGTACTCGCCCTGCTCGCGGCCCGTCTGCTTGCCCGCGGCATGGGGCGCCGTCCGGCGGAATCGCCGCGCTTTGACCCAGGCGGAGGCCGGAATCGGGAAAAACCCCGCCGCAACCGGGTCCCGCGGGCCGACGACATCTCCGACGCCGACTACGAGGAGCTTCCGCAGAGGTAGCCGCCGCATGCTCGTCCGTCCGCCGAGAACCCGTGTCCGGAGCCGATTCCGTTCCGGAC
>DASTOO010000431.1:0-6182 GCA_035762505.1 Candidatus Krumholzibacteriia bacterium | reverse complement strand
CGGGTGCATGTCGATTCGGTGGCACGGGCGCTCGCCGCGCCGGGGGGACTGCTCTACCGCTATCTTCGCGACGACATCGGGCGATCCGAGGTGGCGTTCACCTCATGCGCCTTCTGGCACGCGGAAGCCCTGGCCCGTCTGGGGCGGAAGAAGTCCGCGACACGGCTCTTCGAGAGTCTGTCGGCGCTCAAAAACCCGCTCGGGCTCTACGCCGAAGACATCGAGCCGGTGTCGCTCACGCACTGGGGCAACTTCCCCCAGACCTACGCGCACGTGGGACTGATCAACGCCGCGTTCCAGCTCGGTTGATCGCGACCGCGCACCGGGGACGGCGGTGCGGTGAAACATGGTGGGCCCACCAGGATTTGAACCTGGGCGCGACCGGTTATGAGCCGGCTGCTCTGACCACTGAGCTATGGGCCCGAGGGAGCGAGGGTACATCAGCGGCGAATGGCGCGTCAAACTCCCGCCGGCTGCGGCCATCGGCGCCGACAGTCGCAAACTCGTCAGGGACCGGTATCGGGCGGCAAAAAAAGTGCGGGGACATCGACGTCATTCGATACCCCCGCACCACAGGTAGTGCCGGCGCTAGATGATCTCGGTGTAGCCCTTGAGCTTCCGCGCCCGGCTGGGGTGCTGCAGCTTCTTCAGGGCCTTGGCCTCGATCTGGCGCACGCGCTCGCGTGTCACGTTGAAGATCGTCCCGACTTCCTCGAGTGTCCGCGGCGTCCCGTCGCCGAGCCCAAAGCGGAGCCGGATGACCTTTTCCTCGCGGCGCGTCAGCGTCGAGAGCACGCGGTTCAGCTGGTCGCGCAGCATCGCGTGCGACGCCGACTGCGACGGCGAAGCCGCCGACGTGTCCTCGATGAAGTCCGACAGGTTCGAATCCTCGTCCTCGCCGATGGGACGGTCGAGCGAGATCGGCTCCATGCTGGCCTTCATCACGCTCTTGACCTTGTCCAGCGGGTAATTGAGCTTCTTCGCCACCTCTTCCGGGGTGGGATCGCGGCCGTTCTCCTGCACCAGCTTGCGCTGCGCGCGGGAGACCTTGTTGATGGCCTCGATCATGTGCACCGGAACGCGGATGGTGCGCGCCTGGTCCGCGATGGCGCGCGTGATGGCCTGACGGATCCACCAGGTGGCATAGGTGGAGAACTTGTAGCCCTTGCGGTAGTCGAACTTGTCGACCGCGCGCATCAGGCCGCTGTTCCCCTCCTGGATCAGGTCGAGGAACTCGAGTCCGCGGTTGGTGTAGCGCTTGGCGATGGCGATGACGAGACGGACGTTCGCCTCGATCATCTCCTTCTTGGCGCGCTGCACCTGGATCTCGCCGCGGCGGATGCTCTCGACGACCCTGTCGAGCTCGTCGCTGGCGAGATTCTCTTCCTTCTCGATCGCCTTGATCTCGGTGCGCAGCGCCCGCATCTTGCGCTCGAAGTCCTCCAGCATCTCCAGCGACCACGTGCCCTTCCCCTCCACCTTGACGCTGCGGCGGCGCGAGGCGGACTTGAGCTTCTTCACGTGGCCCACGATGTCGTCGTAGGAAAGGCCGACGAACTCCTCGTATTCCGCGAGCTTCGACTCGAAGTCCTTGAGGCGGTCGCGCGTGGTGCGGATGTTCTCGACGATCCGCTCGAGCTGCTTGGGATTGAGCTGCAGCTTCACGTACTCTTCGAACAGTTTGGCCTGGCGCGCTTCCAGCGAGCGTTCCAGCACCGGGCGCTTATTCGCGTTCTTCTTGAGCTTCAGCTTCTTCTGGACCTCGACGATCTCCTTGCGCAGCGCCGCGATCTTCTTCACCGGCCGGAAGCGCGCCTGGCGCTCCTTCTTGCCGGTGTACGACGGCGCGAGTCCGCCCGTTTCCACCTGCACGACCTCATCGAGGCGCATCTCACCCTTTTCAACGACGCGCGCGAGGCGCTGCAGCTCGCGGATGGGCGAATCCAGCGAGAAGACCGCCTTGGCGATCAGGATCTGGCCCTGCTCGATGCGCTTCGCGATCTCCACCTCGCCCTCGCGGTCGAGGAGGGGGACCTTGCCCATCTCGCGCAGGTACATGCGCACGGGATCGTCGTAGCGGATGACCGCCTTGACGTCCTCCTCCGCCTTCTGCTCTTCCTTCTCCTCGCGGCGCTTGCGCGCCTCGATCTTCATGCGCGCCTTGTCCGCAGAGTCGAAGTAGTCGATCTTCTCCTCGCTCAGGCGGTCGTAGAGGACCACGATGTCCTCGGGGGAGAATTCGTCGCCCACCAGGGCTTCGATCTCCTGGTTGAGGACGAACCCCTTGTCCTCCGCGATGCGGCGGATGTCGTGCAGAACGTCGTCGAAACGATCGTTCCCCGGCGCGGTCGACGCGGCCCGCGGCGCCTTGACTGTCTTGCTCGGTTTGGTCTTGCTCACTGCTCTGCTCATAGTTCTCGCTTGGCCTGCTCCAGTCTCCGAATGAGTTCCGTTACCGAGATGCTGTCGTCGCTCTCGGCCGGTATGTTCAGAAGCCGTTCACGAAGCTGGTCCAACTCGTCTTCGATCCGGCGCTTCTTCAAGTCTCTGATGTGATCCCAGAGAAGGGTGTCGACGTTGCCCGGGGGAACGGATACCAGGGAGATCTCCGTCGCGAAGTCCTCCAGCCCAGTTTCCGCCGCCCGACGTTGGAAGTCGCGACCCCTCAAATCAATATGGGCCTCCCGCGCTGCGTCAAGCAGTTTATAGAACTTGCGGTTAGCTTCGTCCGAAAAATCCTCGACGTCGAGGGAATCCAGAGCATCCAGGGCAGATGGGGTGCCTTCCACCACGAGTCGCAGCACCAGTCGCTCCAACGCTCGCCGGGTCGCACCCGCCCGGCTCGTTCCCGTCGATCCCTCACGCCTTTCCCCTTCGGCCGGACCGCCCGCTGGGCGGAGGAGTCGGCGCAATCCCGACGGCTCGACCCCGACGACGCGCGCCAACTCACCTACCAATACATCCCCCCGAAGCGGGTCGTCGGTCTGAGCGATGGCGGAGACGATACGTCGAATGATTTCTTCGCGTTCGCGCGCCGTCGGCTGCCGACGTTGCATAGTATAGTCAAGGTATCGGAAATATTCCAACGGGCTCGCGACAAGTTCTTCCAATTCCTGATTTGGCATTGTCTTAGCCGCAGAATCCGGATCAGATCCCTCCGGCAGACGGGCGATACCCACTTCCACCCCCTCGGCCATCAGAAGTGCCCCCGAAATCATGGCCGCCATCTCGCCGGCGGGATCCCCGTCCGGCATGAGTACCACGCGTCGGGTAAGGCGCCGCACCCGGGCGGCGTGGTCGCGGGTCAGCGCCGTGCCGCAGGTGGCGACCGAGTTCTCCAGCCCGACCAGGTGCAGCCGGATGAGGTCCGTGTAGCCCTCGACGATGACCGCGAAGCGGGAGGTCCGGATCGGCTCCCGCGCGCGGTCGAGCCCGTAGAACGTCCTGCGCTTCAGGAAGATCTGGCTCTCCGCCGAATTGACGTACTTGGGTTCCCCGCCGCCGAGCAGTCTCGCCCCGAAGGCGACCACCCGCGCCCCCGGTTGAATGATCGGGAACATGACGCGGTCGCGGAAGTAATCGTAGTGACCCTGCCTCCCGTCGCGGGCCGCGATCAGCCGGAGCTTCAGGAGAATTTCGAACGGGATACGCTGGCGGCGCGCCTCCTGCACCAGCGCGTCACCGCTTCCCGGTGCAAACCCGAGGCCGAATCGTGTCCAGGCCTCACGCGGGATGTCACGGCCCAGCAGGTAACCACGCGCCTTCTCGGCCGCGGGCGATTTGACGAGAGTCGCGTGATAAAAGCGAGCGGCGAACGTGTTGGCCCGGTAGAGGACGTCGTTCTCGGAGCGCTCGTCGTCGGCGGGCTTCGTTTCGATTTCGATTCCGGCCCGCTCGGCGAGCTCGCGCACGGCCTCCGGGAACGTGATGCCGTCCATCTCCATCAGGAACTGGAACACGTTGCCGCCCTTCCCGCAGCCGAAGCAGTGGTAGCCCTGCCGCTCCGGGTTCACCATGAAACTCGGCGTGCGCTCCTGGTGGAACGGACACAGGCCCTTGTATCCGGTGCCGGCCCGCTTCAGGTCGACGTACTGGCCGACGATCTCGACCACGTCGGAGCGGTCGCGGACCTGATCGATGATGTGCTGCGGAATCGGCACGATCAGCGCAGCGTCACGAAGGTGACGCCGTGCCCCCCTTCCATCGGATCGCCGAAACGGAACGACGCGACCCGCGGGTCGCGGCCCAGCTCTTCGCGCACCGCGCGCGAGAGGATTCCCTCGCCGAGGCCGTGCACGATCTTCACTTCGTGGAGCCCGCTCAGCACGGCACGGTCGATGAAGCGGCTCACGATCTCCAGCGCGTCCTCGCGCAGCATGCCGCGCACGTGGACCTCGCTCGCGCCGACCGGCTCGTACTGCACCGCGATCGCCGGAGGCGTCACCCCGCCGGACTCCCGCGCCGCGCGGTAAATCTTCCCGATGCGGGCGCGGATGCGCTTGCCGCCGATGTCAACCAAGGCGTCCTTCCGGTCCACCTCGACCACAACACCCGCCGGGCGCCCGGTCGGGCTCAGGGACACGCGGTCCCCGACCGCGACCGATTTCAGCGCCTCCGTGCCCGCCTCCGGTTCCACCGAATGCGCGCGCACGCCGTCGAGGAGCTTCTCCACGCGTTCGCGGCTCTGGCGGATCGCGTCCTTGTCCGCCGCGCGCTCGCGCAGGCGGCGCACGATGTCCTCGACCTCGCGGCGCGTCTCCGCCAGCATCTCCTCGGCTTCGCGCGCGGCGCGGCGCGACGCCTCCTTCCTGGTGAGCGAGAAGGCGCGCTCCTTTTCCTCGGCGGACGCGGAGAGAGCCGCGAGGCGCCGGCGCTCCGCTGCCGTGGCCTCGCGCTCGCGCTCCATCGCGGTGTAACTCGCCTCCAGGCGCGCGAGCGCGGATTCCAGGCGGAACGCCTCGCTGCCGAGGATCGACTCCGCGCGCGCGACCAGTTCCGCGTCGAAGCCGGTGCGGCGCGCGGTGTCGATGCCGCGGCTGCGCCCCGCGATGCCCTGCAACAGCCGGAACAGCGGCTGCGCGCTCTCCTCTGCGAACGCCATGGACGCGTTCGCGACCCCCGGCGTCTCCAGCGCGAAGGTCTTGATGCGCCCGTAGTGTGTCGTCGCGATGACGGCCGCCCCCGACGCGAGCAGGCGTTCGAGTGTCGCGATGGCGATGGCGGCGCCCTCGTCGGGGTCGGTGCCGTCGCCGATCTCGTCGATCAGACAGAGCACACGCGCGCCGGCGAGGCGCGTCATGGCCGAGAGGTGCGCGAGGTGGGACGTGAAGGTGGAGAGCGACGATTCGAGCGACTGCTCGTCGCCGATGTCCACCTGCACGCGCTCGAAGACCGGCAGTTCGCTCCCGTGCGCGCACGGGAGCGGCAGCCCGCACTGCAGCATCAGCACGAAGAGCCCGACCGTCTTGAGCGCCACGGTCTTGCCGCCCGCGTTGGGCCCGGTGATCACCATGAGGCGCTGGCGGCGCTCGAGGGTGAGATCGAGCGGGACCTGGGACGCGAGCGCGCCGGAGCGCTCGAGGGCCAGCGTCAGCAGCGGATGGCGCGCGCGCACCAGGTGCAGCCTCGCCCCTCCGTGCGGCGACAGATCCGGGGAGATGCAAGCGAAGCGCTCCGCAAACGCCGCCCGGGCGCGGACCGCGTCGAGCGTCTCCACCACGTCGGCGTTCGCGATCACCGCGGGTGCCGCGCCGCGCACGCGGTCGCTCAACGCGCGCAGGATGCGGTCGATCTCCTCGATCTCGTCCGCGAGCCGCGTTTCCAGCTCGTTGTTGAGGTCGAGGAGCGCCATGGGCTCGAGGTACAGCGAGCCGCCGGTCTGCGACGCGCCGTGCACGAGACCCGCGCCGCGCCGGACCTTGCCGCGCGGAACCACGAGCACGTGGCGCGTCCCCATGACGGTGGCGTGCGCGTCGGCGCCGAGCTCGCCCACCATCTTCTCCGCGCGCTCGCGCAGACTGTTGCGCGCCCCGCGGATGTCCCGCCGGATGGCCTTGAGTGCCGGCGTGGCGTCGTCGCGCACCTCGCCGTCGGCGTCGATGGCGCGGTCGATCTCCGCCACGATATCTTCGTGGGGCGTCGCGGCGGCGGCGATGGCGGCGAGCCTCGGATACTCCCCGGCC
>DASTOO010000430.1:0-7940 GCA_035762505.1 Candidatus Krumholzibacteriia bacterium | reverse complement strand
GGGGGAACTGGTTCTGCACGGGCTCCATATCAGCCCGTATTCCCACACCTCGGATCGCAAGCTCGACCCGGTCCGGGATCGCAAGCTTCTGATGAACCGCGCCGAGATCCGCCGGCTCACGGGCAAGGTGACGGAGAAGGGGCTGACCCTGCTCGCGCTCAAGCTCTACTTCAACCCGCGCGGCATCGTGAAGGTGGAGCTCGGGCTCGCCAAGGGGAAGAAGCTCCACGACAAGCGCGACTCCATCGCGGAGCGGGACGCCCGTCGCGACGTCGATCGCGCGATGAAGCGCGCCCGGTCGGAATGAGGTGCCGCGCAACATTGGCTTTCGACGGCCCGTCGCCTTTTTTGCTATGGTCGAGCGCGCATCGCCCCGCGCCGGACCGATCCGGCGCCGGCCGGTGTTCCTGATGCCATGAACACTCGCATCGTCATCCTGGCCTTCGCCGTTTTCGCCGCCGCGTTGCTGCCCGCGGTGCCCGCGGCGGACACGACCGCGGAAGTCGTCTACGACGACGGCCGTGCTTCGGAGAGCGTGGTCCTCGTGCGGGTTTCGGACGAGGGCGGGTGGTTCATGCGCGCCAACGACGTCGCGCGGCTGTTCCGTGCCACCCAGTTCTGGAACGCCTCCAGCCGCAAGATCGTCCTCGGGGTGGGGCGCACGCGCTTCGTGCTGACGGTGGACACGCGCGTGGTCGTGGTGGACGGCGAGCCCAACATGATGCGCTCGGCGGTCCGTTACGAGGAGGGGTTCGTCCTCGTGCCGCTGGAGTTCGTCCTGGAGGTAGCGTCGCAGCACACGCCGCGTGCCTTCGAATGGAACGAAGGCGAACGCCGGCTTTCGATCAAGGGCATCGGCTACAACGCCACGCGGATCGTCTTCACCTCTTCCTCCGAGCGGACCACGGCGGCCATCCAGCTCACCGAGCCGCTCGTCTACCACGTCGACACCAGCGCGCCCGGGCTGGTGCGCATCAAGCTCTACGGCGGCCGCATCGACCTGCGCGCCTTCACGGTGCGCCAGGCGCGCGGTTTCGTCGCGGGCGTGCGCGCCGAGCAGACGGAGCGCGACGCCTACGTCACCATCGATCTGGCGCGCGGCGTGCGGCGCGTACGCGTGGACCGCGCCGACGAGCCGCCGCAGCTGCTCGTGGTTCTGGAGACGGGGGATGCGCCCGCGGACGCCGCGCCGGGCTACGTCGAGGTGGTGGAGGACGGCGCGGGAAAACGCCGCTCCCTCGAGGTGCGCAAGGTCTGCATCGACGCCGGCCACGGCGGGCGGGAGCTCGGCAAGGAGAGCGCGGGCGGGGTGCGCGAGAAGGACGTGAACCTCGCCATCGCGCGCGCGGTGCGCGACCGCATCACGCAGGAACTCGGCGTCGAAGTGGTCATGACGCGCGACGACGATCGCACCCTCGGCCTGCTGGAACGGACGGAGATCGCGAACACGTCGGGGGCGGATCTGTTCGTCAGCATCCACTGCAACGCCTGGTTCAACGACCAGACCGGCGGCTTCGAGACGTACTTCCTCTCGCCCGCGCGCAGCGAGTCCGAGCGGGCGCTGGCCCGCTTCGAGAACCAGGGCGGCGGTGACGCGGCGCAGGCCGCGACCGGGGACGTGGAGTTCATCCTGTGGGATCTCGTGCAGAACGAATACATCGCGGAGAGCAGCACCCTCGCCGAGTACATCCAGAAGGAGATGACGGCGCGGCTCGGGATCAAGAGCCGGGGGGTCAAGCAGGCGAACTTCGTCGTGCTGCAGGGCGCCAGGATGCCGGCGGTGCTCATCGAGACCGCGTTTCTCTCCAATCCGGCGGAAGAGCAGCTGCTGGCGGACCCGGAGTTCCACGGCCGCGTCGCGGAAGGGCTGATCGAAGCCATCCGCCGCATGCAGGAGCGCTACCGCTGACATGGACGACACCGCGCGCTTTCCGGGCGATCCCGGCGACGCCGATCCCGGCTACGACCGGGGCGGACTCGGTTTCCGTCACTTCGCCATCATCGCGATCCTCGCGCTGGCGGTGATCGGCGGCCTGATGTGGATGCTGACACGGCGGCCGTCGGCGCCGGTGGAAGGTCCGCCGCCGCGCGAGGTGTCGCGAGTGCCCGAAGGGAGCCGCACGGTGACGCTGTTCTTCGCTTCCGCGGACCAGCCGGCGATCTACGCCGAGTCGCGCGAGGTCGGTGTGGGGCGGCGCCTCGACGAGCAGGTGCGGCAGGTGGTCGACGCGCTGATCGCGGGACCCGAGCGCGAAACGGGTGTTAGCGCCATTCCGCCCGGGACGCAGCTCCTGTCGGTGCTGCTGGACGGCGACGCCGCGACGCTGTACCTGGACTTCAGCTCCGAGCTGGTCGCGGCACATCCGGGCGGGAGCGCCGCCGAGTACTGCACCATCGCGGCGATCGTGAAGACGATCGCGGAGAACTTTCCCGAGATCGAGGCGGTCCAGCTGCTGGTGGACGGCTCCCAGGTGGACACGATTGCGGGTCACATCCGCGCCGACGAGCCGTTTCGCGTGGGCGACTGGCGCTAGAAGCGGGAGATTCGATGTCGCAGCAACCCATCGGCGTGTTTGATTCGGGAATCGGCGGACTCACCGTGCTGCGCGAGCTGCTCGCGCGCCTGCCGGGCGAGTCCTTCGTGTACTTCGGGGACACCGCGCGGGTCCCGTACGGCACCAAGAGCGCGGAAACGGTGCAGCGATTCTCGCGCGAGAACGTCCACCTCCTCCTGGACCGCAACGTGAAGATGGTGGTGGTCGCCTGCAACACGGCGTCATCGCACGCGCTGCCGATGCTGGAGTCGGAGTTCGCGGTTCCCATCGTCGGCGTGATCGAACCGGGCGTTCGCGCCGCGGTGGAGGCGACGCGCGACGGCCGCATCGGCGTCATCGGCACGGCGGCCACGGTCCGCTCCAACGCCTATCCGTCCAAGATCCAGGCGAAGCTGCCGGACGCGGTGGTCATCTCGCAGGCCTGTCCGCTCTTCGTGCCGCTGGTCGAAGAGGGGTGGATCGACGGCCCGCTCACGCGCATGGTGGCGCGCGAGTATCTCGCGGTGTACGACGGAACCGGCATCGACACGCTGGTGCTGGGCTGCACGCACTATCCGCTCCTGAAAGGCGTGATCGGCGAGGCGGTGGGGAAGGACGTGGTCCTGGTGGACTCCGCGGTGGAGACGGCGCGCGAAGTGGAGGGCGTCCTGCGCGAGCGCGGCATCGCCGGATCGGGCGGGGGAGATTTTCACATCATCCTGAGCGACACGAGCCCCGCGTTCGAGGGACTCGCGACCCGCTGCCTGGGGAGAATCGTGCCGGACATCGAGCTGGTGTCTGTGGGCTGAGCGGCGGTTCCGCGCGGACCCGCGCGGCCACAGTGCATAGAGAGGAACAACGCATGAGGAAGGACAAACGCGCGCCGGGCGAACTGCGGCCGGTGCGCATCGAACGGGGCTATCTGCGTCACGCGGAGGGCTCCGCGCTCATCGAAATCGGCGAGACGCGCGTGATCTGCAGCGCCACCCTCGAAACCGGCGTGCCGCGGTGGATGATGGGGCAGGGCCGGGGATGGATCACCGCCGAGTACGGCATGCTGCCGCGCAGCTCCCGCCAGCGCATCATGCGCGAGGCGGAGCGCGGCCGCAGCGGCCGCACCCACGAGATCCAGCGGCTGATCGGCCGGAGCTGCCGGGCGGCGGTGGAGATGAAGCTGCTGGGCGAGAACACCGTGCTGGTGGACTGCGACGTCATCGAGGCTGACGGCGGCACGCGCACCGCGTCCATCACCGGTGCCTGCGTCGCGCTCCACGACGCCCTGTCGACCCTCGAGCTCCGCGAGCACCCCATGAACTTTCTGGTGGCCGCCGTGAGCGTGGGCATGGTGGACGGCGTGCCGATGCTGGACCTGGCGTACGAGGAGGATTCGTCGGCCGACGTGGATCTCAACGTCGTGATGGCGGAGAGCGGCACCTTCATCGAGGTGCAGGGGACCGCGGAGCGCGTGCCCTTCACCACCGAACAGTTCGAAGCGATGCTGGCGCTCGCGCGGCGCGGGTGCCAGTCGCTCTTCGACGCGCAGCAGGCCGCACTCGGCCTCAAGTAGGTATGGAAATCGTCCTCGCCACCCGCAACCGGGACAAGGTCCGCGAGATCGTCGCGCTGTTCGCGGGGATGGACATCGATGTGTCCACGCTGGATGACTTCCCCGACGCGCCCGCGACCGTCGAGGACGGCGAGACCCTCGAGGCGAACGCCGTCAAGAAGGCGCGCGAGGCGCGCGATTTCACCGGCCACTCCGCGCTGGCGGACGACACCGGGCTCGAGGTCGACGCGCTCGGGGGAGCGCCGGGCATCTTCGCGGCGCGCTACGCTGGCGAGGGCGCGTCCTACGCGGACAACTGCCGGAAGCTCCTGCGGGAGATGCAGGATGTCCCGTCCGGCCGGCGGCAGGCGCGTTTCCGAACCGTGATGGCGCTGGCCCTCTCCCCCGCGGACGCCGCCCGCCTCGTCACGTTCTTCGCCCGCCATCCCGACTTCCCGAAGCCGGGGACGGTCGATTGCATTCTCGCGGAGGGCGTGCTCCCGGGCGAGATCGCGGCGGGCGAGCGTGGGGCAGCCGGTTTCGGGTATGATCCGGTGTTCATCGACGCGTCGTCGGGGCGCACGCTGGCGGAGATGACCACCGGCGAGAAAAATGCGTCCAGTCATCGCTACCGCGCGGCGATCGGGATGCGCGAGATGCTGCTGCGCCACGAACTGGCGCGCGAGGTGGAGCAAGGGTGAGCGATTCCGTCGTCGATATCCGGGGCATCGTGAAGCGCTACGGCGATTTCACCGCCGTGGACGGCCTTTCGTTCACGGTGCCCGCGGGCTCCATCTACGGCCTGCTCGGACCGAACGGTGCCGGCAAGTCCACCACCATCCGCATGATGATGCGCATCATGCTGCCCGACGAGGGGACCATCCGGATCCTCGGGTCGGAGCTCGCGCGCGTCGATCTGGATCGCATCGGCTACCTCCCTGAGGAGCGCGGCCTGTACAAGAAGATGAAGGTGGGGAAGGTGCTCACCTTCTTCGGCGAGATCAAGGGGCTGGAGCGTCGCGAGGCGCAGCGCCGCGCCCACGCGTGGCTCGAGCGCCTCGGCCTCCTCGACCGCGCCGAGAAGCCGGTCGAGGACCTCTCCAAGGGCATGCAGCAGAAGGTGCAGTTCATCTCCACTATGCTGCACGAGCCCGAGCTGCTGATCCTGGACGAGCCGTTCTCGGGGCTCGATCCCGTCAACGCGAGCGTCATCAAGGACGTCATCCTGGAATACCATCGCAAGGGCCACACCATCGTCTTCTGCACGCACATGATGGACCAGGTGGAGAAGCTGTGCGACTACATCTGTCTCATCAACCGCGGACGGGTGGTGCTGTCGGGGACGCTGCAGGCCGTGAAGAAGGAATACGGGCACAACGGGGTGGCGCTGCGCGTCGTCGGCGATGGCTCGTTTCTGCGCGAGCTGCCCGAGGTCGTGAGCCTGCAGGACAACGGCAACGAACTGTTCCTCCGCCTGCGCGACGGCGTCGATCCGTACCGCGTGCTCGAAGCAGCGCGGGCGCGCATTCCGGTGACGCGCTTCGAACTGGCGGAGCCGTCCATCCACGACATCTTCATCGAGCGCGTATCGGAGCCGTCATGAAGGTCGGGCATATCATCCGCCGCGAGTACACGGAGAACGTGCGCCGCAAGAGCTTCATCATCAGCACGCTGCTGGTGCCGATCCTGATGCTCGTCTTCTTCGTGGTGCCGGTGCTCTTCGCGCTGCTCGAGCCCGACAAGAGCTACTGCGTGGTCGTTCTTGACCAGACCGGCAAGCTCGGCGACGGCGTCGCGGCGGCGCTCTCCGACACGCTCACCGACGGCGGGCGCAAGTACCTGGTCACCGCGGCCCCCTCGGCGGGGGACGCCTATGCGCCGGCGCGCGCGGCGCGGGTGGAAGAACTGCGCGGCGGCAAGCTGGACATCGTGATCGCGCTCCCGGCGAGCATCTTCGCGGACGGAAAGGCGTCGTACATTACGCGCGAAGAGCGCAACATGAACGTGCTCGAGCGCTTCGAGGACGTGATTACCGACGTCGTCATCCAGAACCGGCTCGCGGCCGAAGGCCTCGAGTACGAGCGCGTCAAGACGCTGACGGCGGGGATCGACCTCGACATGCAGCAGGTGACCGCGCAGGGAGGGTTGGAGGAGAAGAGCTTCCTCTCCGACTACGGCATCGTGTTCGTCTTCACGATGATCCTGTACTCCTCGCTGCTCTCCTGGGGCATGACCATCTCCAAGAGCATCATCGAGGAGAAGGGGTCGCGCGTGATCGAGGTGCTGCTGAGCGCGGTGTCGACCCGCGACCTCATGTGGGGAAAGCTGATCGGGGTCGGACTCGCGGGGCTGACCCAGCTCGGCGCGTGGGCCGTGATGGGGCTCGCGTTCGCGGGCTACGCCGCCTCGGGCATGGTGGGGGCGCTGGCGTCCTTCCAGATCGCCCCGGCGGTGTTCGTGTACCTCATCGCGTTCTTCGTGCTGGGGTTCATGCTCTTTTCGTCGCTCTTCATGACGGTCGGCTCGGTGTGCAGCACCGACCAGGACGCGCAGCAGCTGCAGGGACTGATCACGCTGCCCATGATCATCCCCATCCTCTGCCTCATGCTGCTCCTGCAGAATCCCAACAGCCCGCTCGCGGTGGTGCTGTCCCTGATTCCGCTCTTCGCACCCATGATCATGCTGGCGCGCATCATCCTGCTCCAGCCGCCGCTGTGGCAGATTCTGTTGAGCATGGCGCTCATTCTGGTTTCGGTCTTCCTGTCGATTTCGTTCGCCGCGCGCATCTTCCGCGTGGGCATTCTGATGTACGGCAAGCGTCCGAGTCTGCGCGAGATGATTCGCTGGTACAAGCTGGCGGGTTGACGTCATCGCGGCGGGGACGCCGTGGTGTGATAGAATCGCAATCCGGGTCGGGGCGTGGCGCAGTCCGGTAGCGCACCTGCTTTGGGAGCAGGGGGTCGGAGGTTCAAATCCTCTCGCCCCGACCATCTCTTCCTTCGCGCGGTTATCCGGGCGCGTCCCGGCCGAGGAATTCGCGCTTTCACTCCCCATCGTACGACACCGCCCTATGCCAAGCACATTCTTGCATCGTGTAACTGTTTGCACATAAATACCTTGAGTGTGAAACTGCCGCAACATATCCGCACCCGGCGCCGCCGCTGGTGGTAGAATCCCGACGCCCCAAATACGACCGTTCGCGGTCGAGTCAGGAGGACGAGCATGCACGTTGCGCATCGAGTAGCCGTTGTCGTGGTCGTCGCAGTGGCCGCACTGGCACCCAGGGCGGCCGCGGTCAACCACATGATCTCAATCCTGGATTCGCAGTTCAGCCCGCAGAACCTCGTGATTCACCCCAACGATACCGTCACCTGGAAGAACAACGGGGTACTCGTACACACGAGCACCAGCGGCAATCCGTGTCGCACCAATGGAACGTGGGATTCGGGAGCGCTGAATCCGGGACAGTCGTTCACGCCGCCGATCAACCCGTTCACCACCGTGGGGACGTTTCCGTACTTTTGTGTCTTTCACTGCGCGATGGGGATGACCGGGACGATCACGGTCGAAACACCGGTCGCAGTGGAAAGCAGGACGTGGGGCGCGATCAAAGCGCTTTATCGGATCGAGGCGCTGTAGGGCCGGCAAAACACGATCGGTCGCGCGACGGCCCCCGGAGTTTCCCGGCTCCGGGGGCCTCTCTCATTTCAGCAGGACCATGCGCCTGGTCCGCGTGACGTCGCCGACCATGAGGCGATAGAAGTACACGCCGCTCGCGACCGTGCGCCCGCGCGAATCCCGCCCGTCCCACGTCACTTCACCGTAGCCGGCCGAACGCGGGCCGTCGAGCAGGCCCGTCA
>DASTOO010000429.1:0-4092 GCA_035762505.1 Candidatus Krumholzibacteriia bacterium | reverse complement strand
AACCAGATTCTCGGTCTGTCGGTCACCAGCTATCTCGCGGACGCGAAGGATGCCGTCAGTCTCGGCGTGACAATGGCCGCGCTGTCCGACGGCACCTCGCATCCCGCGACGATCAAGATCAGTGCGCCGGCCAAGGAAATGACCGTGGCGGTCACGAATGCGGAGTACAAGAAGAAGGCGGACTAGCGTCCCTTTCGAGGTGATTCCATGCCTTCTGCCCATGCCGCCATCATCACCTGGACCAAATGCGACGAGGCCCCGGCCCTCGCCACCTACGCCTTGCTGCCCATCATCGAGGCGTTCGTCGCGGGGACCGGTGTCGAGATCGAAGTCGCCGACATCTCGCTCGCCGGGCGCATCCTCGCCAACTTCCCCGAAAGACTCCGCGAGGATCAGAAGGTCCCGGACGAGCTGAGCCGTCTCGGTGAGCTCGTCAGGACCGCGGCCGCCAACATCATCAAGCTGCCCAACATCAGCGCCTCGATCCCGCAGCTGAAGGACGCCATCGCGGAGCTGCAGGCGCAGGGCTACGACGTTCCCGGCTACCCGGAAGAACCGTCCCACGACGCGGAGCGCGCGTTGCAGGCCCGCTTCGCCGTGGTGCTGGGCTCCGCGGTGAACCCGGCGCTGCGCGAGGGCAATTCGGACCGACGCTCCGCGACGTCCGTAAAGAAATTCGCGCAGAAGCATCCCCACAAGATGATGAAGGACTGGCCGACGTCGGGTTCGAAGACGCGCGTCGCCCATATGAACGACCGGGACTTCTACGGGAGCGAGAGGTCGGTCACCGTGGGCGCACCCACCGACGTGCGCATCGAGTTCGTCGACGCGGCCGGCGCGGTGAAGGTGCTCAAGGAGAAACTCCCGCTGCTCGCCGGCGAGGTCATCGACGGCGCGGTGATGAGCGTAGCGGCTCTCCGCGCCTTCTACGCGGAGCAGATGAAGCAGGCCCGCAAGGACGATGCGCTGCTCTCGCTCCACCTCAAGTGCACCATGATGAAGGTCTCGGACCCCGTCATGTTCGGGCACTGCGTCTCCGTGTACTTCGCGGAAGCATTGGAGAAGCACGCGGGAACACTGCGCGAGATCGGAGCCAACGAGAACAACGGGCTCGCGGACGTCGTCGACAAGCTCGGCCGTCTGCCCGCCGACATGAAGGCCCGCATCGAGGCCGACATCGCCGCGTGTTACCGGAACGGTCCCGCCCTGGCCATGGTCGATTCGCGCAAGGGCACGACCAACCTGCACGTGCCCAACGACGTCATCGTCGACGCGTCGATGCCGGTGGTGATCCGCGACGGCGGCAGGATGTGGAACCGCGAGGACGCGCTGCAGGACACCGTCGCCATGATTCCGGACCGCTGCTACGCCACCATCTACCAGGCGGTGATCGAGGACTGCCAGCGGCACGGCCAGTTCGATCCCGCGACCATGGGCAGCGTATCCAACGTGGGGCTCATGGCAAAGAAGGCCGAGGAGTACGGCTCGCACGACAAGACCTTCATCGCGGCCCGGAAGGGCACGATCCGCGTGGTCGACGCCGCCGGGACGGCGCTGCTGGAGCAGCGCGTGGACGCCGGCGACATCTTCCGCATGTGCCAGGCCAAGGACGAGGCCATCCGCGACTGGGTGAAGCTCGCGGTCACGCGCGCGCGGGCCACCGGAGCCCCCACCATCTTCTGGCTCGACGCCAACCGGGGCCACGACGCGGAAATCATCCGCAAAGTCGAAGCGTACCTCCCCGAATACGACACGAAGGGTCTCGAGATCCGCGTCATGAAGCCGGTGGACGCGATGAAGTTCACCCTCGGGCGCGTGCGCCGCGGACAGGATGCGGTCGCCGTTACCGGCAACGTGCTGCGAGACTACCTCACCGACCTGTTTCCCATTCTCGAGCTGGGCACCAGCGCGCGCATGCTCTCGATTGTACCGCTTTTGCAGGGAGGCGGGCTCTTCGAGACCGGGGCCGGCGGCTCCGCGCCCAAACACGTCCAGCAGTTCCTGAAGGAAGGACACCTGCGCTGGGACTCGCTCGGAGAGTACTGCGCGCTGGTGCCGTCGCTCGAGCTGGTGGCGCAGCAGACGGGCAATCCCACCGCGACGCTCCTGGCCAGGATGCTGGATGCGGCCGTCGGTCAGTACCTCGAGGACGCCCGCTATCCGTCGCGCAAGGTGGGCGAGATCGACAACCGCGGATCCACCTTCTACCTCGCGCTCGCATGGGCGCGCGCGCTCGCCGCGCAGGACGAGGACGCCGGGCTGTCAAAGCGCTTCAAGCCGGTGGCCGCCGCACTGGCCGAGAACGAGAAGAAGATCGCCGGAGAGCTGCTGGCGGCGCAGGGCGGCAAGGTGGACATCGGCGGGTACTACCACCCCGACGACGCGAAGTGCTTCGCGGCGATGCGGCCCAGCGCCACGCTGAACGGGATCATCGACGGGATGTAGCGTCCACGCTTGCGAAGGGCATCGCAACGCCGGCGCGCGAGCCCGCCTCAGAATGAGTAGCCCAGGCTGAAGACGAGGCCGTAGTCGGTCTTCGCGGCCCCGCCCGGGGGGCGGCTGTCGTAGCTGTCGTAGAAGGTCAACTCGACGAAGAAGTCCTTCATGACCTCGCGCCGCACATGGACGTCCAGTTCCGCGCGCACGCGTCCCCAGTCGGTCAGGCTCGGAAAGACGGAAAGCGTCGTCGAGTAGTCCGTCTTGGGGTAGTTGTAGGCGAAGATCGCGTGCTCGCCGGTCAGAACCCCTTCCAGGTTGTCCGACCTCGTCCCGTCGTTGGCCCACTCGCGGTTGACGCTGAGCCCCACGCCCGCGACCAGCACCACCCGGTTGGTGGTGATGAGGTCGGCCCCGAGCCCCCCGGCCACGGATGCGCGCAGGTCGAGCCCGAGCTCGTCGTTGCGCTGCGCGCCGCCCGCAATTTGCGCGAAGAGCTTCCCCTTGAGCAGCCGGCGGTGGTCCAGCGACGCGTCGTAACGGACGGTGGCTTCGGTGCCCTCCGTGTTGGTCAAGGTGGCGCTCCCGTCGAATCGGGTCTGCCGGACGGAAGTCCGTCTCAGCACCCAGCCGTTGAACGTCAGCTGCGAGAGCTTGTCGGATTTGGTGTAGCTGTAGCCCAGGCTCACCGCCCCGTCCAACTGCTGCCAGAACGACGCCTCCAGCGGAACGATGGACACCACCGAGTCGGCGGGGATGCTCCACGTGTGTCCTTCCCGGACCACCTCGAGCATTCCGTCGCGGCGCACGAAGATCGCGCCGAAGAGCTTCCTCGCCTCGCTGTCCTCGACGCGGAACTGGTAGACGCTGTTCACCGAATCGACGTCGGCCCACTCGATGCTGACGGTGGAGATCGCGTCGGTGCTCAATTTCAGGATGCCGCGGCTCAGCTCCTTGATCTCGCCGGTGAGGCGGTCGCCGTTCTCGAGGAACACGAGGTCGGTCTTGGCGCGGGCGTGCGCGGATGCCGGCAACAACGTGGCCGCGAGAACGACAAGCAGCGCAGGAGCAAGACGTCGGTGCATGGTCAGCGCAGGGTATCACACAGGATGGTCGCGGACGCAAGGGCGTACCGCCCCGGCCGGATTGAAGTTGCCGCGACGTGTGCGAGTCTGTAGTCTGGTCGCCGCAGGGGGAACCAAGTTTCACCGGAGGAGGTCTCCCAATGAGAATCGCCAGGGAATTCAGAGAGTTCGCCGTCAAGGGCAACATGATCGACATGGCCGTCGGCATCATAATCGGTGGCGCGTTCGGAAAGATCGTTTCGTCGCTCGTCGCCGACGTCATCATGCCGCCGCTCGGGCTCCTGATCGGCGGCGTGAACTTCACCGCCTTGAAAGTCACCTTGCGGGGCGCGGCCGAAGGGAGAGACGCGGTGACGCTGAACTACGGCACCTTCATCCAGGTGGCGTTCGATTTCTTCATCGTCGCCTGCGCCGTGTTCATGATGGTGAAGGCGATCAACCGGATGAAGCGCAAGGAAGAGGCGGCGCCCGCGGCGCCCCCGGCGCCGAGCAGGCAGGAAGTCCTGCTGGGTGAGATCCGCGACTTGCTCAAGACCCGATAGGAGTCAACCATGTTCAGCAGAATTGCACC
>DASTOO010000428.1:0-7996 GCA_035762505.1 Candidatus Krumholzibacteriia bacterium | reverse complement strand
GAAGTTCGCGGTCAGCCGCCGCATCTGAACGTGATCCAGATCGCGGTGGAAATCGAACATGACGTCGTCCACCGGCAGGCCGCCGTACACGAAGTCGGAACCGATGCCCTGCGACAGACTCAGGATCGCGAGATACGGCTTGTCGAGCTGCTCCTCGGAAAGTTCGAGAAGCATCTCTTCCTGTTTCGTGTAGATCGTGAGCAAGCCCTCGCTCTTCGTGTGCTCTTTGGTGACGACCTTGTTCCAGGGCTTGTACTTCGGTTCCGGACCCGCAGGCGCCGGCTTATCCAGCTTCTTGTGCAGGTACTCCGCGTAAGGACGCGGCTTCATCCTCTTCTTGGCTTCACCCTTGTCGCCGGTGTCCTCCGCGGCGCTGGCCGCCTCGAGGGATGCCGTCGTGGGCTGCGAAAGGTCGCTCGCGGCCGCGTTTCCGATCGTTGCGACCAGGAAACAGAAAGCCGGGAGCAGCCCGATTCTCCGAAACATGCTTCTCAAACCTCCTGAATTGAAAGGCACTAGGGTGGGTTCAAAGAGCTACTACGGGCCGGGGACCGAATTCGTTCCAGCGCTCGCGCCCAAATCTCGAAGCGGACTCTCCACCGGGGCCGGCCGGAACGGCCAACCTGCCTCACGCGACCCGATCGGGCGATCTGACGGGGACCGGGTGCGACTCACCCGAGAGAATAATAGAGACGCCGGCGGCCGGTTTCAATGCCCGAATCCCCCCTTTTCGGTGGCGCCCCGGGCTCAGCGCCTCGGGGCGCCACCCGACCGCGACGGCGCCGAGCGGGACTGGGCCCGCTGGGCGGAGCGGTTTCGCGACTGCGACTGCCGTTGCAGGTCCTGCGACGGCGCCGGTCGCGTGGAGGGCGTGGCGGCCGGGCGGCTGGAGGGCTTCGATCCGGCCGACTGCCAGCCGTCTTTTGTATTCTTCTGCCAGCCCTGGTCCGTCTGCCGGTACACCTCGCCCTTCTTGTCCGCGTAGACGTCGTTGGGCCGGCCCGCCGGGCGCGTCGAGGGCTTGGCCGCGGGGCGCTGCGAAACGCGATCGGTGCTGGGCTTGACCCCCGACTCGTGCGTCCGGTAGGCGTCGCGATGGTACGGTTGTGCCGTGGGACGGTTTCCGCTCGCCTGCCCGGCCCGGTAGCCCGCGCCGTATCCGTGCATGTACCCTTGCTGGTAGCCATGATGGTATCCGTGGTGGTAGCCGTGATGGTACCCGTAGTGGTACCCGCCTGCGCCCCAGTAGCCGCCGTACGTGCTGACCCCGACGTGGAACCACCCGTAGCTCATCCCGAACGCGAATCCCCAGCCAGTGTACGGGTTGTAATGCACGCCGAAGCCGTACGTCACCGGCCGCGGGTAATAGTAGGCGCCGTACCAGGGCTGGTAGTAGTAGCCCGTTCCGTAGACGACGCACCCGCCGTAGATGTATGAGCCGTAGTAGGCCGGCGTGTAACCGACGTACACGACGTCCGGCGTCGAGTCGTAGATGTACACGTGCTTCACGTTGTAGACCGGAGCATCGGGCGGGATGTCCTGCACCGACTTCGGCACGGACGTGCACACGGCCCAGGGCCCCTTCGGGCCCGCCGCCTCGAACCAGATGGCGGCGTCGCAGCAGTAGTACTTTCCTTCGAGCAGGAGCACCGATTTGTCGGTGTTGACCGCGTACGACATCTTCGTCCCGGAGATCGTCTCGAACTTCGGTTCGCCGTCGTAGGTGACCTCGAGCGTCGCCGTCTTGCGATCGACGGTCGCCGTCTGCGGGATCTGGTTGTCCATGACCGCTTCCGCCGCTTCCATTGTCCCCGGAACGTTGGAGCGCACGTTCCCCATGTCCGACTCCGCGGGAATCTTCGCGAAGTCCGCGGGGAGCTTCGCGCCGGGGACGTAACGCCAGTCGTTCGACGCCAGCGCTTTCGAGGCGTACCAGCGCCCCGCGATCAGCACGTAGTAGTCCTGCGACTCGATGTCCATGATGACGTCGCTCTCGCTGTTCTTGAGGTAGAGGAGCGACGTGCCTTCCACGGTCGCGAAATCCGGCTCGCCGCTGGTCTGGATGACCTCGGCAGGCGCGGTGCGCACGATCACCTCCGGGACGCCGGGCTTGCCCTGCTCCGCTTCCGCGGCCTTCGCCTCCGCCGGCGCTTCCGCCACGCGCTGCACGGCGAGATCGGTGACGGCCGTGGGCGGGGTGGCGCTCATCGCCGACCACGGGCCCTTCACGTCGCGCGCGGAGTACCAGGCCTCGGCGCCCTTGAGATAGAAGAGACCCGTCACGGTGTCCTGCACGATGAAGTACGGGGTGTTCAGCACGGACTTGAGTTTCGCACCATCGACGTCGCGCAGGATGGGCTCGCCGTCGATCATCACGAGCACGGTGGGCTTCTGTACGAAAATGATCTCCGGCGGCGTGTGGTCGAGCTTCTCGCTCGCCGCCTTCTCCTGGTTCACAGCGGCCATGCCGGCCACGAGCTGGTCGTAGGAGAGCTTCAGGTCCCAGTTGGGGATCTCGGCTTCCACGATGCGCTTGAACTCCTCGATATGATCGGGCTTCGCGTTCGGGAAGCGCGCGCTGGTGACCGCGACGTCGAGCAGCCTCACCTCGTCGGTCTCGCGGTCCACGGAGACGCGTGCGGTGTACCACGCGGCGCCGAACACCGGCTCCGTCTTCCCTGCCGGCGTCACCGACACCGCCGACCGGACCTTGAGCGTCACGTCGTCGAACGACTCGAGCTGGGGCTGGTAGATGACGATCTTCCCCCGCGGGGAATCGATCTCGCGCGGCCATTGCGTGTCGTCCTCCTGCGCGTGCGCGCCCGGCGCGGCGACGGCGACGGCGCATACCAATGAGAGAACCGGCAGAGCGCGGCGCCAGGAAGATACCGTGTTCATGGGAAGCTCCGGGGTAAAGGTTGGTGTCCGAGCGTTGCAGCCGGCCGGGACAACCGTACTGCACCCGCCGCCCGGCCGCAAGAGGTCAGCGTTCCAGTGCCACCAGCTCGGCGAGCAGCGCCTGGACCGTCGCGTCGCGGGGTTCGAGCTCCGCCAGGCGCCGCGCGTACCGGACCGCCGCGCGCGCGTCGCCGCGATCGCGCTGGAACGTCGCGAGTGCGAAGAGAACGTCACGATGGTACGGCTCGTGCTCCAGCGCGCGCTCCAGCACCGCAATCGCTTCCCCCACGCGGCCCGCGCCATGGAGCGCGAGCGCGTGAACGTAGGCGAGGCCGGCGTCTTCGGGGCGCAGCCCGGCGGCGCGCGCGATGCTGGCCAGCGCCTCGCGCGGACGCTGCTGGCGCGTGTAGACCAGGGCCAGTGACCGGTGCAGCTCGGGGGCGTCCGGATACGCCTCGACACCCTGCTGCAGCACCGCGAGGCCGTCGGAGTCGCGGTTCTCAGCGCGGTACAGGTCGGCGAGATTCACGTAGGCGGGCACGAAGCGCGACTCCAGCTCGATCGCCGTCCGGTACTCCCGCGCGGCGGCCGCGCGGTCGCCGAGCGCCGCGCGCAGATTGCCCAGGTTGAGGTGCGCGAACGCGCGGTCGGCGTTCGCCTCCTGCATGGCGACGTAGTCGGCGAGCGCGGCGTCCACGGCCCGGCGATCGTCGCCCGAAAGCGACCCCAGCGCCGGCGCCAGCACGCGCGCCGCTTCCGCGCGCACCGTGCGCACCGGATCGCGCGCGAGCGACAGCGCGATCTCCACCCGATGCGCGGCTCCAAAGCCCTCCGCCACCCCGGCCGCGGCGTGCCGGACCAGCGGGTCCGGATCGACGGCCGCGGCGCGCAGGGCCGCCAGCGTCTCCTGCGAGCGGTACGCACCCAGCAACGTGAGTGCGGTTGCGCGCACGACCGCCGGCGACTCCGGATCGGACACCAGCGCGACCAGGCCCGCGTCCGCGCGCGGCGCGCCCACCCTTCCGGCATGCAGCGCCTCACCGTACTGCGGCCGCGACGCGAGCTTCGGCCACCACACCGCCGCCGAGTCGGCCGCCCACGCGACCGGCTTGTCCGCATGACACGCCATGGTGCACGCGTTGGGCGTGCCGATGCGGGCGGAAACGTCGGGGCGCGGCACGCGCATGCTGTGGTCGAAGCGCGGGTCCACCACCATGTAGTCGTGCCGCGGCATGTGACAGGCGATGCAGCTCGCGCCCGCGCTGTTCTCCCGGCGGTGGAAGTGGTGGGCCGGTGTCGCGTACGCCGACGTCGCGTGGCACTGGCCGCACACCAGGTCGCCGGGCGTGCGCAGCTTCAGCGTGTGCGGCTCGTGGCAGTCGTGGCACGCCACGCCCTGGTGGTACATCCTGCTCTGGCGGAACGACGCATATTCGTACACCTCGTCCAGGATTTGCCCGTCGGCGTGATACAGCCCCTCTTCGAGAACGACCGGCAGATGCGTGTCCATGAGCGGCCGGCCGTGCACGTATTCGTCGCGCACCTGCGTGCGGCGAGCATGGCAGCGCCCGCACGTCTCGAGCTCCGCGTCCGCGCGCCACGGCGCGGAGCGTACCGCGGTGGCGGCGCCCGGCGGGAACGACCACGTCCCGCCCGCGGGATCGCGCAGGCGCACCTGCAGGCCCAGGGCGGAGTATCGCTCCACGTTCTCCCCGCGCTTCTTCCGCCCGGCCCAGTCGACGTGCGCCGAGCCCGCGCCGTGGCACGCCTCGCAGGCCACGTCGATCTCCGACCAGTCGCTGGCCCAGGTCCGGCTCGCCCCGTCGTATCGCTTGCGGAGCCTCGTCGAGTGGCATTCGGCGCACATGTAGTTCCAGTTGAGCGCCGGTCCGGTCCAGTGCAGCTCGTCGCCGGCGCGGATGGGCTCATCGGGCTGCAGGTGGAACCAGCGCTGGCCGCCGGCCTCGCGGGCGCGCGCATCCCACGCCAGCGTCAGCGCCTGGTGGCGGCCATCCGGAAACTCGACCAGGTACTGCTGCAACGGATGGAACCCGAACACGTATGCGACCTGGAAGTCCCGCAGCTTCCCGTCGGCGCCATCGGTGCGGACGAAGAACTTCCCGTCGCGCCGGAAGAAGCGCGACGTCACGCCGAAGTAGGCGTACGTCGCGTCGTTGAAGTCGCCGAGGACGGTCTCCGCGGTGGCCTCGTCCATCGCGAAGTCGTGGTGGGACCCCTTCCACGCCTGCCAGGCCTCCTGGTGGCAGCCGGCACAGACCTGCGTGCCGACGTGCGTCGCGTTCGCGGCGAGCGGGTCGGAAACGGCCCTCGCAGCTTCGTCCGCCCCGCGATCGCGCGCACAGGCGCCCGCCAGCAGAACGCCGGCAATGACGGGTATCAGCGGGTTGATTCTCATGGAGGAACGTCCCGGCGGACCGGTGAGCGGCTTCGAGAGTAGCAGACCCGTGCACACGCCACAACGGCGGCACTGATGCGCGCGGACCGGAGATATGATACGCTGGCGCTCCCGTCCATCGCTCGTGAAGGAGAGAGCTCATGACCAACGCCCCGGCGCTCTGCGCCATCGGTCTTCTGTGCATCCTCGCGGCTTCCGCTCCAGCGGCCGCGCAGCCCGCCACCGGCGGACTCACCATCGAGAGGATCTTCGGCACACCGCCGCTCCTGGGAACGGTGCCGTCGGAGATCAAGTGGCGCGGCAACAGCAAGGGAGTCTCGTTCATCCGAACGCTCCCGGCGGACGACGACGGTGTGACGCCCCACGCGCTCGTGGTGCGCGAGGTGCCGTCGGGAAAGGAGCAGGTCCTTTGCGTCGCGGACACCGTCGCTATCCCCGCGGACCTGCGCAAGGACGACGGCGATCGCTTCTCGATCTCGTCGCACGAGTGGAATCGCGCGGGGGACCGGGTGGCGTTCTCCTTCCGCGACGAGCTCTTCCTGCTCGACCCCGCGACCGGCCGCATCGAGCGGCTCACCGACAACGACGCCGCCGAGCAGAACGCCACCTTCTCCCCCGACGGAACGATGCTCGCCTACGCACGCGGCAACGACCTCTTCACCCTGGACATCAGCCGGCGCGCCGAGATCCGGC
This sequence comes from Candidatus Krumholzibacteriia bacterium, assembly GCA_035762505.1. Taxonomy (GTDB): domain Bacteria; phylum Krumholzibacteriota; class Krumholzibacteriia; order WVZY01; family JAKEHA01; genus JAKEHA01. Next base: position 1,989 of record DASTOO010000428.1, on the reverse strand, counting down.
ACACGACCACCGGCTGCGACACGGTCTACAACGGCATCCTGAACTGGATCTACATGGAGGAGCTGTTCACGCGCGGCGAGGTGCGCGCGTACTGGTGGTCGCCCGACGGCTCGCGGCTCGCGTTTCTCGAGATTCGTGACGGCGACGCGCCGGTGTACCCCCTCGTCGACCAGATTCCGACGGACGCTTCCTGCCGGCTCCAGCACTATCCCAAGCCGGGCGACCCCAACCCGGTCGTGCGCGTGGGCATCGTCCCCGCGCACGGCGGCGCGATCACGTGGGCGGATGTCGACACCGGCGACGATTCGTATATCGCGCGCGTGTACTGGGTGGGCGACGGCAGCTCGGTCGCCATCGAGAAGATGAACCGCGCGCAGGACCACCTGACGCTCCTGTTCGCGGACGCCGCGAGCGGCCTCGCCGAGGTGGTGCTGGAAGAGTCGTCGTCCACGTGGGTGAACGTGACCTACGTCAAGCACTACTACGAGAAGAAGCGCCAGTTCTTGTGGGGGGCGGAGCGCGACGGCCACATGCACCTCTACCTCCATAATATCGACGGGAGTCTCCTGCGCCAGGTCACCTCCGGCGACTGGGAGGTCTTCGAGCTCGCCGGCGTGGACGAGAAGAAGGGGCGCATCTGGTTCACCGCCAACCAAGGCAGCGTGATCGAGCGCCACCTCTACCGCGTCAACGAGAACGGCAAGGACCTGAAACGCATCACGTCCGAAGCGGGAACGCACGCGGTGACGATGTCGCCGGACGGCAAGCACTTCATCGACGCATACTCGTCGCACGAGCGGCCGGCGCGCCACAGTGTGCACAACGCGGACGGCAAGCGGCTCTTCGACATCGGCGACCAGATGACCGACGAGCTCGCCGCGACGAGTTTCCCGCTGCCCGAGTTCTTCACCATCCAGCGCGACGGACGCACCTACCACTGCAGCATCCGTAAGCCGCCGCACCTGGACCCGTCGCGCAAGTACCCCGTCATCATCTACGTGTACGGCGGTCCGCATTCGCAGATCGTGCGCAAGGTGTGGGGCAAGCACGACCTCTGGCACGCGTACATGGCGGAGAACGGCTACATCGTCTTCAGCCTGGACAACCGCGGGTCCGAGGGCCGCGGCAAGGCGTGGGAGGAACCGCTCTTCCGGGAGATGGGCCGCATCGAGCTCGAGGACCAGCTCATCGGGGTCGAGTATCTCAAGACGCTCTCCTACGTCGATCCGGACCGCATCGGGGTGTGGGGCTGGAGCTACGGGGGCTACATGGCGCTCCTCGCCCTGTTCAACGCCCCGGATGCGTTCCGCGCCGGCGCGGTGGTGGCGCCGGTGGCGGACTGGCGCCTGTATGATTCGATCTACACCGAGCGCTACATGAAGCTCCCGCGGGACAACGCGGACGGCTACGACGCATCGGCGCCGCTCACCCACGTCGACGAGCTGGAGGATCCGCTGCTGCTCATGCACGGCGACGCGGACGACAACGTCCACATGCAGAACTCGATCGTCCTCGTGAAGGCATTGATCGACGCGGGCAAGGACTTCGACTTCATGCTGTATCCGCAGAAGGAGCACTCCATCGTGGGCAGCGCCGCGCGGATGCACCTCTATCGCAAGCTGGCGGCGTTCTTCGACCGGCACCTGAAGAGCATCGCGAAGGAGACCGTCCCGGTTCCATGAGCAGCGCGGTCGGCGGCATACATCACATCACGGCGATGGCCGGCGATCCGCAGGCCAACATCGACTTCTACACCCGGGTGCTGGGAGTGCGCTTCGTGAAGCGGACGGTCAACTTCGACGACCCGGCGACCTACCACTTCTACTACGGTGACGGAACCGGCGCGCCGGGCACCATCCTCACCTTTTTTCCGTGGGGGAGGAATTCGTTCCACGGTCGCATCGGCGCCGGCCAGGTTTCCGTCACGTCGTTCTCGGTGCCGGAGGCGTCGCTGGGATTCTGGACGGAGCGGCTCACGAAACTCTCGAT
>DASTOO010000427.1:0-4727 GCA_035762505.1 Candidatus Krumholzibacteriia bacterium | reverse complement strand
ACATCGCGCCAGCTCCTATGGCAAGCACCTCGGCGGTCTCGGTCGGTTGTTCGGCGGGAGTGCCCACGTCGGCGAGGGCGGGAGCGGCGGCAAGCATGACGAGCACGAGAACGGCCTTCACGAACGTCTCCTTCCGCCCAGGGTGGCAAACCTCAATATGGTAACGATTTCGTATCCAGTCAAGGGGCGGGGTGGCCGCCGTCCGCCAGCATCGTCGTGCCCGCCTTTCCTGGGCGGGCCTCCTACGGACGGTATAGCGCCTTCACGGCGCCCCAGGTCGTGGATCGCACCGGCACCGGGCCCCCGCCCGTGGTGAACGTCCATACCGGGCTGCGCACGCCCGTCTCGAGGCCCGATGACAATTGGACGGCCCAGTAGTAGGTCGTGTTGGGCTGCAGCGCGCCCGGGTCGAACACGGTGGTGTACTCGTCGAGGTCCCCGGTTGCCTCGAAATAGTAAGAGGGTGGGAATTCGCGGAAGAAGATCCACTCGTCGCCCCGCGGATCGGGGAGAAGCCAGTTCAGGTCGACGTCGGTTGGTACGCCGGTGGCACCGTCGGCCGGGAAGGGCTGGTACGGGGAGAGGACGTCGAAGCTGTAGCAGCAGGTCCACTGCGGCGTCGGGGTCCAGACCGAGGTGAATCCGTGGCGCCTCACGTCGTCGCAGTCGACGAAGTCGATCTGCCCGCTCACGGACGACGGGTGCGCCGCCGTCAGCCACGCGCAGCACGCGTCGCTCGCCGCGGCGAGATAATAGATGGTCATCACCTTGACCGGCGCCGTCGTGCACGACCCCAGGTCGATTGTCACGCCGGACTGCGAGTTCCCCGTCGTTGCGAACGGCGATACCTCGCCGAGGTAGCCGCCCAGGCAAGATGGCACGGGCGCTGAGAAGCTGATTTCCTTCAGCGGAAGTGAGTTGGTGACGAAGACGTGCGCCTGCGACACCGTGGTCGGATGACCGGTGTGGATGCACGTTGAGTGTGACTCGTCCGGATAGACGCCGACGTACGCGAGAGACTGGGAGCGCACCGGCGCGGCGGCGAGCAGGGCAAGAAGCACAATGCCTGCTGCGCTTCGCATGACGTTGTGAGGATACCAGAAACCGCCGTTCTGTGCCGGCTTGAATAAAAGACATTTGTCTGCTATAATAGCCCGCCATGAATCGCCTCTCCTCCCTCCCCGCCTACGCGCCCCTTTGGTGCAAATCCAATTTTTCGTTCCTCGAGGGCGCGAGCCATCCAGACGAACTGGTCGAAGAGGCGGCCCGCATCGGCATTCGTTCCCTCGCCCTCACCGATCGCGACGGCGTCTACGGCCTCGTGCGCGCGTTCGTGAAGGCGCGCGAGCTGGGCGTGCACCTGGTGACGGGCGCCCAGGTGACAGCCGAAGACGGATCGCACATCGTGCTCCTCGCCATGGACCGCCGCGGGTACGCGAACCTTTGCAATCTCCTCTCCGACGGTCGCCTGCGCTCTCCCAAGGGCGAGAGCGTTGTGCGCTGGCGCGAGGTCTACGACCGCGCGGAAGGATTGCTGGCGCTGTGGGGCGGCGACGGGAGTCTCATCGCGGGCGTGGGAGATCCGGTGTTCGTGGCACGCGACCTGAAGCACGCCTTCGGTGACCGTCTCCATATCATGCTCACGCGCCACCGCCGCACGGAGGATCCTGCGGTCGAGAGGCGTGTGCGCGAACGCGCGTCCCGCTTCCGCATCCCCACCGTGGCGGCCACGGAGGTGCTCTACCACACGCGCGCGCGGCGCGACCTCCAGGACGTGCTCACGTGCATCCGTCATGGGGCCACGCTTTCCGGCGCCGGCCGTCTCACCAAACCCAACGCCGAGCACGCGCTCAAGTCGCCGTACGCATTCGGTGTGCTGTTCGAGGACGACCCCGCCTCGGTGGCGCGCACGGAGGAAGTCGCGGCGCGCTGCACGTTCTCGCTCGCGGAAATTCGTTACCGCTACCCGCTGGAAGCACTGCCCGACGGATCGAGCGCCTTCGAGCACCTGCGCCACCTAACTTTTGCAGGCGCAAAAGAGCGCTATCCGCGCGAGCGCTTCCCCGCCGGCATTCCGCCCGAAACCGGCGCCCAGCTCGAGAAAGAGCTCCGGATCATCCACGAGCTCGAGTACGAGGGCTACTTCCTTACCATGCACGAGATCGTGCGCTTCTGCCGCGCGCAGAACATCCTCTGCCAGGGGCGCGGCTCGGCGGCGAATTCGGCGATGTGCTACTGCCTTGGCATCACCGCGGTCGACCCGGTGCGGATGGAGCTCCTGTTCGAGCGCTTCATTTCCAAAGAGCGCGCGGAGCCGCCCGACATCGACCTCGACATCGAGCACAACCGCCGCGAGGAAGTGATCCAGTGGGTCTATGAGAAGTACGGCCGCACGCACGCCGCCATGGTGGCCAACGTGGTGCGCTACCGCGCGCGCTCCGCCGTCCGCGAAGTGGGCAAGGTGCTCGACATTCCCTCCACCACCATCGACCGTGTCGCGCGCCTGCTCTCGCACTACGACGACGTGACGCCCGCCTCGCTCGCCCGCGCCGGCTTCGACATCGAAACGCCGACCCACCGACACCTCGTGCGCCTGACCTCGGAGATCCAGGACTTTCCGCGCCACCTGTCGGTGCACCCCGGTGGTTTCCTCCTCGGCCACGAGCCGGTGCGCGACCTCGTCCCCATCGAGAACGCCACCATGGAGGGCCGCACGGTGATCCAATGGGACAAGGACGACCTCGAGTCGATCGGCCTCTTCAAGGTGGACCTGCTGGGGCTCGGCATGCTCACGGTGGTGAACCGCGCGTTCGATCTTCTCGACGCCCACCACGGCCGGCGCTTGCACATGGCGACCGTTCCGGCCGACGACGAGGCCACCTACGCGATGATCCGCCGCGCCGACACGGTGGGGACGTTCCAGATCGAGAGCCGGGCCCAGATGGCCATGCTGCCCCGCTTGAAGCCACGCAACTATTACGATATCGTTATTGAAGTTAGCATCGTGAGGCCCGGTCCCATCACGGGCGGCATGGTGCACCCGTACCTGCGCCGCCGGAATGGCGAAGAGGGGGTTGTCTACCCGCACCCGAGCCTCGAGCCGGTGCTCAAGAAGACGCTCGGCATCCCCCTCTTCCAGGAGCAGGTGATGAAGCTCGCGGTGGTCGCAGCGGACTACACGCCCGGCGAGGCCGATCAGCTCCGGCGCGACATGGCGGCGTGGCGCCGGAGCGGACGGCTCGAGCGCCACAAGGAGAAGCTCGTCTCGCGCATGCGCGCGAAGGGCATCGAAGAGGAGTTCGCCGAGCGGGTGTTCGAGCAGATCCGCGGCTTCGGCGACTACGGCTTCCCCGAGAGCCATGCGGCGAGCTTCGCGCTCATCGCTTACGTCTCCGCGTGGCTCAAGCGCCACTACCTCGACGCGTTCACGTGCGCGCTCCTGAACGCGCAGCCGATGGGCTTCTACTCGCCTGCGACCCTCATCGAGGACGCGAAACGGCATGGACTCGTCATCATGCCCGTTTGCATACACAGGAGCGAATGGGACTGCACACTCGAACGCGTCGACGCCTCGCTCGCCTTCCTCGGGCGGCGGCACCCGGGCGACGTGGGTGTGCGCTCGTTCGCGGTGCGCATGGGGCTGCGCTACGTGAAAGGTCTCGCCGCGACGACGGGCGACCGCATCCTCGCGGCGCGGCGCGAGCGTGCCTTCGTTTCCGTGGAAGACGTGGTGACGCGCGCGGCGCTGGACGACCGCGCCCGGACCAAGCTCGCCGAGGCCGGCGCCTTCGAGACGCTCGCAGGCGGCCGCCGCGAGGCGCTGTGGCAGGCGCGCGGAACCCGCGAACCCGCGCCGATCGAAATGGCGGGCGACGAGCGCGAGGTCGCCTTCACGGATCTCTCCGAGCTGGAGACGGTCGTGTGGGATTACGAGGCCACCGGCTCCAGCACGCGCGGACATCCGCTGGGTGCGATGCGCGAGCGGCTCGCCGCACTCGGCCTCCCCGACGCGCGTTCCGTCAACGCGCACCCCAACGGACGGCGCGTGCGCTACGCGGGGCTCGTGATCGTGCGCCAGCGCCCGTCGACGGCGAAGGGTGTCGTCTTCATGACGCTGGAGGATGAGACGGGCTTCGTGAACGTGGTCCTGTGGCAGGACGTATTCGACCGCCATGCCCTGCTGGCGAAGACGTCGTCTTTCCTCGGCGTGACGGGAAAGATCCAGCGCGAATCCGACGTCGTGCACGTGGTGGCGGAGTCGCTGTGGGAACCGGACTCATTGCGGACGCCGGCGGGCGCGCGCAGCCGGGATTTTCATTAGGCGAGCTTTCTCTCAGCGCGCGGTCCGCAGCCGTAACCCGCGCCCGCGCGCGCTGCTACCAGTACCAGTTGAACCCCAGGGTGGCGTCGAAGAAGTTGGCCGTGTCGACGAGGTCGCCGCCGATGTTGAGATACACGTATTCCACCTGCGGACCCATCGCGAACTTCTGCGTGAGACGCCACTCGTAGCCCATGGCCCCCTGGAGACCGAAGCCGGTCTCGGTCTTCGACTGCGTGAATCCGTTGGAGAGCTCGAGCTCATACGAGCTCGACGCGAACCCGATGCCTCCCCGCAGCAAGAAGCCTGTCTCACCGGGGTAGTAGGTCACGCCGAACGCGAGCGTGCTGAGGCTGAGCGTCGCGCCACCCTCTTCCTTCGCCCAACCGGACGACTCCAGACCCAGCAG